>JAFTHG010000068.1 GCA_017457555.1 Kiritimatiellia bacterium
CATGTGTGAGGATCGTGATGGCAAAGTTACTGATTAAGACGGTGGGTATTGTAGGTATTGGGCTGATTGGTGGTTCTCTGGCAAAAGATGTCCGCACGTTTGGATTAGCCCAGCGGATTATCGGGTGGAACCGGACACGAGCCCATGCAGATCGTGCGTTAGAACTGGGGCTTGTCGATGATGTAGCAGAAAGCGTAGAGGCATTGATTGCGCAAGCCGATTTAGTGGTGTTGGCAATGCCAGTTAATGTGTTGACAGAACAGTTGCCCAAATTTCTGGACAGTGCACGCCCGGGCCAGGTTTTCATTGATGTTGGCTCAACGAAGATGGCTGTCGTCAATGCCGTTGCTCAACATCCGAACCGCAAAGCTTTTGTGGCGTGTCACCCGATGGCTGGGACAGAGCGCAGTGGACCGGATGCGGCTCTGGATCATTTATTCCGGAATCGCTTTACGTTGATTATCAATCCAGAAGGAAGTGACCCGGAGGCTTTGGAACGTGTGACTCGGCTGTGGGAAGCCGTAGGCTCGGTATTGGCGATGATGGACGCAGAAACGCATGATCAAACCGCCGCACTTCTCTCTCATATGCCGCACGTTTTAGCGTATGCTCTGGCACGGACGATTAAAGAGGCTGAACGGAATCAGGCACTTAATGCACGCTTTGCAGGGGGGGGCTTGGCTTCAATGACGCGTATCGCCCATTCGCCAATTTCAATGTGGCAACCCATCTTTTGTCAGAATAAGGCGTTTTTATTATCTGCAATTGATTCGTTTAAAGAGCAATTGGATGCTTTTCGCAAGGCGATTGATACGGATGATAATGAGCTCTTGAATCAGCTGATGAAGTAAAAGGAAGTGGTTATGATGCAAGAGATTTTAATGATGGTGATGACAGGCTGTCCCCATTGTCAGCGCGCCTTTGAAATGATGGAGGCATTGCGTGAGCAGTATCCTGAATTTCAATCTATTCCGGTAAAAGTGGTGAATGAAACGTTGGAGCCGGATTTTGCTGCAACGTTGGATTATTATTACGTGCCGACATTTTTTGTGGCAGGAGTGAAGTTGCATGAGGGCAAGCCAACGAAGGAAGCGGTAGAAGCAGTTTTTCGATATGCGTTGACACAGAAGTGATGCACTGGAATAGGCGGTAAAAATGATTGAAGGCGTGATGATTTTGATATACTACGCGCCATAATTTATAAGGATAGTATCATGACAAAAGATCCTGCAAAGTATGATGAATCAAACATTCAGACGTTAGATCCGTTGGAACATATCCGCCAACGGACAGGGATGTATATTGGCCGTAAGGGTGATGGAGCACAATATGAAGACGGCATCTATATCTTGTTGAAAGAAGTTTTGGATAATGCCATTGATGAATTTGTAATGGGATTTGGCAAGCGTGTGGTGATCCGCCTGAATTACCAGACAGGGAAGGTGACCATCCGCGACTACGGTCGTGGTATTCCGCTGGGAAAGGTGATTGATTGTGTCAGCCAGATGAATACGGGTGGCAAATATAATGATGATGTTTTCCAATTCTCCGTAGGTATGAATGGTGTCGGTACAAAGGCGGTTAACGCTTTGTCGCAAACCTTTTTAGTTCGCTCACAACGTGATGGTAAATTTGTAGAAGCTGCATTTGAACGCGGTAAGTTAGTGAATACGCGTGAGGGCGAAAGCAAGGAACGGAATGGCACATTTGTAGAGTTTATTCCCGATATTGAAATTTTCACCAAATTTGCCTTTCGTGAAGAACATGTACAGCGTCGTTTAAAGATGTACGCTTATTTGAATGCGGGCTTAACGCTTGATCTGAATGGGGAGCAGTACTGTTCAGAAGCGGGTTTGGTTGATTTGATTAATGCTGAAGCCGGGATGGAACAGCTTTATGAGCCGATTTGTTTCCGCTCTAAGAAGTTGGAAATAGCGTTTACGCACTCGAATCATATGGGTGAAGACTATTACAGTTTTGTCAATGGTCAGTACACCAATGATGGCGGTACGCATTTAACAGCATTTAAGGAAGGGTTTTTGAAGGGCGTTCAGGAGTTTGCCAAGAAACGCTACGAAGGAGATGTGGCACGAGATGGCATCATCGCGGCTATCGCAATCCGTTTAAAGGAACCGGTTTTTGAAAGTCAGACCAAGAATAAGCTTGGTAATCCGGAAATTCGCGCGGAACTGGTGGCAGAAGTTAAAAAGATTGTTGAAGACGAGTTGCACCGGCATCCGGAAGATGCACAACGGTTGTTAAACAAGATTGAAGAAACCTCCAAAATCCGCGCCGAACTGAAAGGTCTGCAAAAGACGGTACGCGAACGTGCCAAACAGAGTGCAGTGCGTGTGGAAGAACTTGTAGACTGTAAATTACACTATGACAAACAGAAAGGCAAGGGTGAAGACACCATGCTCTTTCTGGTGGAGGGTAAGTCTGCAGGTGGTACCGTTGCAACTGCACGTGATACACAGACGCAAGCTGTTTTTAAATTGCGTGGTAAACCTTTGAATGTTTGCGATTTAAAACGTGATGCGATTTACAAGAATAAAGAGTTTTACGATTTAGTTAAGACGTTGGGCATTGAGCAAACACCAGACACATTGCGTTATGGCAAGATTATTTTGGCAACAGATGCGGATGTGGATGGGTTGCATATTCGGAATCTGCTCATTACCTTTTTCTTACGATTCTTTGATCACATTATCAAAGACGGTCGATTGTTTATCTTAGAAACACCGCTCTTCCGTGTGCGTAATGCGAAACAGAGTTTTTACTGCTATACGGACGAAGAGCGTGAGAAAGCAATAAAAACTTGTGGCGCAAAGGCAGAAATCACCCGAGTCAAAGGTTTGGGTGAGATTAATGCCAAGGAATTTAAGGATTTTATTGGTGAAAACATCCGATTGACACCAGTTAATATCCACAATGACGTCTATGTTCAAGAAACATTACGCTTCTTTATGGGAACGAATACGCAGGAACGCCGTCAGTACATCCTTTCAAATTTGGTTGTCGATAATACAGACGTCTAACACCCGAAATGTAAGTGAATGCAAGATGGACGTGTAATGTTTGATATCTGCGTTGGGAATTGTTTTGTGGCAGAGGTCAAAAATAAAGAATTGAATTCTTTTTTTCTTGCATTTTTCTTGAAATTTGAGATACTTATGCACGATTTGTCTTTTAATTTCAAAGACACAAAAAGAAGGATTTCGATACGATGCGTTGGACTCAGGCCTTGCTAAACACGCTGCGGGATGCTCCGCAAGATGCTGAGATTATCAGTCACAAATTAATGATTCGCGCAGGGATGCTGCGGAAGTTGGGTGGTGGTCTTTACACATATATGCCTTTGGGCATTCGTGCTTTGCGTAAGGTTGAGGCAATTGTGCGCGAAGAAATGGAGCGCGCAGGTGCACAAGAAACGTTGTTCCCGATTCTCCAACCCGCAGAACTTTGGAAGCAGTCTGGACGTTGGGAAACAATGGGGCCGGGGATGTTTCGTTTAAAAGACCGTAAAGATGCCTGGTATGTTTTAGCACCTACTGCAGAAGAAGCGTTTACTGCACTGGCAAAGAATGAGATTTCGTCCTACCGTCAGTTGCCCTGCATCATTTATCAAATGCAGGATAAATTCCGTGATGAAATTCGTCCGCGTTTCGGTTTGATTCGTGGTAAAGAATTTTTAATGAAAGACGCTTACAGTTTTGATGCGGATGAAGCTGGCGCAGATGTCAGCTACAAGAAGATGTACGATGCGTACGTGCGGATATTTAAACGTGTCGGGCTGAATGTAACGCCTGTAGAGGCTGATACGGGCGACATAGGTGGTAATTTCTCGCATGAGTTTATGGTGTTTGCCGCAAGTGGTGAAGATGGCATTTTGAGTTGTGACGCCTGTGGGTATGCTGCGAATCAGGAGCGCGCCGAACGCATCGCTTCGCCTCTGCCATATACGGAAATCGCAGGTGTAGCAGAAGAAGTTGCAACGCCCGACCAGCATGCGTGTGAAGAGGTGGCGAAATTTTCGGGTACACCAGTAAATCAAATTGTTAAAAGTTTGGTTATGCTGGCGGATAAAAAGCCCGTGATGGTGTTAGTGCCGGGCGATCGTGAACTGAATCCATTGAAATTACGCCGTTTGCTGAATGGTGCAAAGATTGAAGAAGCGGACGAAGCAACCGTTCTTCAAGTTGCCGGACCGTGTGGGTCAATTGGGCCCGTTGGCGTAACCTTATCTGTTTATGCGGATCTTGCACTGAAAGGTGTGGCGGATGTTGTCGTAGGCGCAAATAAGGAAGGGTACCATCTGCAACATGTCGCACTTGACCGTGATGCGACTGTGATCGCTTATGAAGATTTGGTAACCGTCACGGAAGGGGATATTTGCCCGAAGTGTGGTAAACCTTTAGTGATTCGTCGCGGGACAGAAGTCGGGCAGTGCTTCAAGCTGGGGACGAAGTATTCTGAAGCATTTAATGCAACGTATTTGGATGAAACCGGAGCTCCCCGTATTTTGACAATGGGGTGTTATGGCATTGGTGTCTCGCGTACGCTTCAGGCGATTGTTGAACAAAGCAATGATGAAAACGGGATCATTTGGCCGGCTGCGGTAGCGCCCTATCAGGTGGCGTTGTTGATTTTGGATCCTGACAATCCAGAAGTGGTACAAAAGGCGGAACAGCTCGCTGAGGCTTTGGAGTCTAAGGGCATTGATGTTTTTATTGATGACCGTGCAGAACGTCCGGGTGTGAAATTTAAGGATGCGGATTTAATTGGTTTCCCTGTGCGTGTGGTTGCAGGTGCCAAAGGTTTTGCAAAGGGTGGATTTGAAGTGCGCCGTCGCACAGAAAAAGAATCTACGATTGTTGCACCTGAGGTTGCAGCTGAAACGGTGCAGTCCTTGCTTGCATAAATGATTTTCTCAAAAGGGTTAAAGATGAAACAGATTACGACTAAAGATGGTGCAATCCCGACAACCAGTACGCGCCGTGATATTTCAACGGTGATTTCTAAGACCTATGGACTTCCTCAGGCTTTGGCATATCAGATTATTGATACAACGTTTGAAACGCTGTTGTCGAATTTGATTGAAAATGGGCATGTGGAGTTGCGTGGGTTTGGCGTATTTGAAGTGGTTCAGCGTAAAGGTCGCAAAGGACGTAATCCGAAGAAACCGGAAGATGAAGTTTGGATTCCGGAACGGAAGTCGATTCGTTTCAAAGCTTCACGCTTGTTAAGGACGGATTTGGCGGATGCGGTGGTGCCAGAAAAGACACACGACTAATCGTACAGAAATGATTGCGTTGTTGATGTAACCAGCTATAGACTAATTTGTTGATTTCAAAATTATGAGTACAATTTCTTTTGAAGCGCCACGAGGAATGCGCGACTTTTATCCGGAAGATATGGTCTGGCGTAATCGTATTTTTGATGCGTGGCGTGATGCAGCAGAACATTTTGGTTTCCAGAACTATGATGCATGTGTTGTAGAGTCGCTTGAATTACTTCAACGTAAAAGCGGTGAAGAAGTTTCAGAGCAGATTTATGCTTTTGAGGATAAGTCTGGACGCAAGCTGGCGTTGCGCCCGGAGATGACTCCGACGTTGGCGCGTATGGTTGCTGCTAAACAGAAACGTTTGCCATTTCCAATTAAGTGGTATACGATGGCGCAGTGTTTCCGTTATGAGCGTATGACGCGTGGTCGCAAACGTGAGCACGACCAATGGAATATGGATATTATTGGTTCGCAGGAAGTGCTTTGCGAAGCTGAGATTCTGGGTGCCGCTGTTTATGCAATGCGTGCAATGGGAATGCCCGATGAAGCGTGGCGCATTCACGTTTCAAGCCGCGCACTTCTGGGAGAATTGCTTGCAGTCAGCGGGATTGCAGAAGCGCAACATCCTGCCGTTTTTATTGCATTGGATAAGCGCGGGAAAATTTCAGACGAAGAAATTGCGGCATTGTTATGTTCTGAAGGTTTGGATGATGGAGCAATTGAAAAAACATTCCGCCTGTTAAATGTAACGTCTTTGGAAGAAGCTACGGCTTTGGCTGGTGAAAACTCTCCCGCAATTCAAAATCTCAAGGCTCTTTTTACGATTGCCGAATCAATGGGATATGCCCATCTTTTAATGTTTGATATCGCTGTAATTCGCGGATTGTCGTATTACACGGGGATTGTATTTGAAGCCTTTGATGCTCAACGCAAATTCCGGGCAATTTTCGGTGGCGGTCGTTACGATTCGTTGCTGGCATTGGTTGGTGGGCAGCCGACTCCTGCAGTAGGAATGGGCTTCGGTGATGTTGTTGTGGGTGAGGTGTTACGGGAAATCCTTGGCGAGGATGCACCCATCGCACGAGAGGGCTATTGTATTGGCTATATGACAGCCGCAGAACGTTCTGCAGCCGTTTGTTTAGCGACGCGTCTTCGTACAGAGAAAAATCGGGTTGATCTTTCTTTAGTGGCACAAAAACCGAAGCACTTCTTTGGGAAGGCGGGTAACTCAAATGCTCGTTTTGCAATCTTTTTAGGACCGGATGATGTTGCATCCGGGAAGGTCCAAGTAAAAGATTTGCAGACACGCGAGTCACAAGAAATTAACCTATAATCGCTTAAGACTTGCTTCAAATTCCGATTTGTGGCATACTATGCGCGTTTTTTAACCATATAAGGATTGAGCAACTATGTCGATTGCCCTCGGTTTGCCGAAAGGTTCGCTTCAGGAGTCCACGTTTAATTTGATGAAACGTGCAGGCTTTTCTATTACCTGTTCTTCCCGTTCCTATATTCCTACGGTCAATGATCCGGAATTAAAATGCCGTTTGATCCGTCCGCAAGAGATTGCCCGTTACGTGGAGTTGGGCCTTTTAGATGCGGGTATTACCGGTTTTGACTGGATTTATGAAAATGGTTCTGACGTGCATGAAGTGTGCGAAATGTGCTATTCCAAGGCTACAAGTCGCCCGGTTCGTTGGGTTGTGGCAGTTCCAAATGATTCGCCAATTCAGTCTGTGAAAGATTTGGAAGGTAAGCGCATCGCAACAGAAGCCGTTGGATTGGCTCGTCGCTATTTAGAACAGAATGGTGTTAACGCAACGGTCGAGTTCTCTTGGGGCGCAACAGAAGTGAAAGCTCCTGAGTTGGTTGATGCAATTATTGAATTGACCGAGACCGGAAGTTCGTTACGTGCGAATAATTTGCGCATCATTGATACTGTTTTGACTTCTACAACGCGCTTGATTGCTAATAAGAATGCATGGAATGATTCTGCAAAGCGCGAAAAAATTGAGCAGATAGCTATGTTGCTTCAGGGTGCGCTTGCAGCAGAAAGTCGCGTGCTTTTGAAGATGAATGCGCCTGAAAGCCAAGTACCTGCAATTACCAATCTTTTGCCCTCGCTTCATGCTCCCACCGTTAATCGCATCAGCTCAGAAGGCTGGGTCGCCATTGAAACGGTTATTCTTGAAGATGAGGTGAGAGACATTATCCCCGCGCTGCGTGCCGCCGGTGCGCAGGGCATCATTGAACTGGCCCTCAACAAGGTCATTTTCTAACCAACACACCAAGGAGCACGAACGTGGGTTCTATCAAGAAGAAACGTCGCGCCAAGATGTCCAAGCACAAATACCGCAAGCGCATCAAGGCCAATCGTCATAAGAAGTAAGCCTTGTGCTTGCTGAAAAGTCCAGGAGATCTCCTGGACTTTTCTTTTAGAAATGTATGATTAAAATTGTCTACGAATGAATGATGTGCAGCCCTCAAGCACGTTTGTTGGATATGGTAAATGTAAACAATAAATTGATGCGTGGATATGTGGCGTACAAATAGAATTATGTTAATGCGCTTGATGTGCGATGTTCTAAGACATTGCTATAAATGGCAAGCGTTTTCTCGGCCAAACATTCTGCCGTGAAATGCTCAACAATATGTGATCGTAAATCGCCAAATTCTGTATTTTTGATTTTGAGTAGAGCGTCTGCTAATGCTTCGGCATTTCCGGGTTCAAAGAAGAATCCATCAATGCCTTCGCGGATAATATCTAAGACTCCACCATGTTTTGCTGCAACTACGGGCGTATTCATCGCTAATGCTTCAGCAACAGTACGTCCAAAACTTTCGGGTTTTTTGGTGTTACATGAGCAGACGACAGAAGACAGCGCAGCGATTTCAGGAATCTTTCGTTGGCTTCCCGTGAAATGCACACGATCGTGAACGTCAAGCTCTTTGGCTAATGTATGTAAGTCGTCTAATACATGTTCTTGATTTTTCTGTGGTCCACCGACAACGAGGATGGTGAGTTCTGGAAGTTGTGTTTTGAGTAGGGCTGCAGCACGGACCAGTGTATCAATTCCTTTTAATGCTGAGACACGTCCCACTACGGTTGCGACAAACTTCCTATGTAACTGATAATGATTGCAGAACTCTTCCATCCAAGCATGATCAAGTTTTTCGGACGAAAAAGTATCAATGTCAACTCCGCGTGGAATAATTTGAAGTTTTTGTGCATTCACCCATGGATAATTGGCTTGAACAAAGGCTAATCCTGCACTGGAAACGCAGATAACACGATCCGCACGAACCATAACACTGCTATAAAAGCAGGGATGATTTAGGCCGTGCATTGTAGAAATTACAGGTAATTTTAAGTCAGAAGCTGCGTTCGCCCAAAGCGTTAACCAACCAGGTACACGGCTTCGAAAGTGAATGATGTCCGGACGAATGGAGCGAATCGCCCGTCTTAAAGCCATCGCACGTGGGAATGCTGTTAATGGATTTTTGCTTTTAACATCTAACGTTAGATGTTTACCGCCATCGGTTTCAATTTCGGCAACGCGTTTTCCGCCAGCGGAAATGACCCAACTCTCGTGACCGGATGCTACATAAATTCGATTTGAATCAACTGTTCCGCGCTCAACACCGCCATCGTCCAAAGAGGGAAGGATCTGTAAAATTTTCATACAAGTGGATTCCTTTCGCGATCGCCACAAAGACTATTAACAGTCTATCACGTTTATCAGGTATATGCAAATAATCTATTGTTAGAGGATATTTTCAGGAATTTTGGACGTAATGTGTCAAATAAAAAGTGCACCGAAGATGCGGTAAATGGTTGAAGATGTGTGAGTTAAGTGTGTCATTGATATGTGCACCGAAGGAGAGGCGTTCTATGGGGAAGGGACGGCATGCCGTCCCTTCCCCATAGA
>JAFTHG010000069.1 GCA_017457555.1 Kiritimatiellia bacterium
ACGATCAAGTCCAAGCCTTTCTCGCGCAGTTTACGCGCAGCTTCTTCCTCCGGCGCTCCTGTTTCAGCGGCGAATCCCACAAATAACCGATTCCCTTTGAGCGGGCGAATCGTCTTCAAAATGTCGGGGTTTCGCACCAACTTTAATACGCCATCCATGCCTGCCTTTTTGAGTTTGACAGGAGAACACACCTCTGGTCGCCAGTCTGCGACTGCAGCACAGGAGATATACACATCGGCAACTGACAGGTTTGTCTGCACCGCCTCCAGCATCTCTAAGGCCGTTTCAATATCCACTCGCGTCACCGCTTCAGGCGTTGTCAATGCGACAGGCCCGGCAATCAACGTCACCTGATGTCCTTTTGCGGCCGCAGCCTGTGCCAAAGCGAATCCCATCTTCCCCGTTGAGCGATTTGAGATGAACCGCACGGGATCAAGCGGTTCACGCGTTGGACCAGCAGTAATCAAAAACCTCATCGTATTCGCCTCTATGCTTATTCTACCCAACCGCGTGGCGCCTCTACATCCACATTGGTACAGTGTTTCAGCGTCAACCACCGTTGATTCCAGTGATATGGCTTGTAAGTGGCCGTCTTCACGAAAACATTATTCTTAATAACCAAACCGTCAACACTCTTGGCATAAACTAACGGTTTATCAAAAGCAACAAAGACATTGTCCTTAATCGTAATATTCCGATGTAAATAAGCCGAATCTTCCTTAATCTCAGGAATCTCCGGACAGATACTGATAACAGCTTCCGTGAATTGAAAGGGCGACGTCAGCGCATTTACAAAGGTATTTTCAGCAATTAAGACATCCGTACAAGCCCCCGTTTCATACCATCCATTGCAGTCACCACACAAAAGCACCCCACTGCCACTGATGTGATCAAAGATATTGTTGGTGCATACGACGCGTTTCGGTGTGGAGAAGAGTGCTCCACGGGCACGGTTATCCATCACCTGATTACCCGAAAAGACTACGGATGGAGTCCGCGTCAGGTTTTCAATCCCAATCGGTGTTATCGTGGGATCCACACTCGCCGGAAGCGGTTGCTCAAAGGTGAGACGAAACACCTTTGCACCCGCCACCGTGGGTGCATCTACCGGCGTGATGGATTCTAACGCATTCTTCGTTTCATCAAGCATCGTCATCGTGCGTGACTGGATGAAAATCACCTCCTCGCCCGGCGCTCCCCATGAAAAGCCATACGCCTGAGGATGCATATACGCACATTCCAACGTCTTATCATCCACACGCTTCTGCACACGCAAATACGTACCATGCACATTAATCGCATCGTCCATCATCCCCTGATAAACGCCATCGCACGAGAGAATTTCGCCACTGCACCCGGAGAAATGCGTGGCATCTGCCTGTGTGGAGAAGACGCGACCTTTTGCTTTATTGGGAATCACCTTAAACTCTTTGAGTGTCAGATTCGTTGTACTCTGTGCGATTAATCCCATACCATCGGCATAATGAAGCGTTACCGACTTTACGGAAACATTCATTGAATCTGAAATAACGATACCAGGCGCCGGACGCTCCCATCCGCGAAGGGCCATATTTTGCCCCACCTTGAAAGCAGGATTGGCGCACTGAGCTGCGGTATAAGTGCCATCACCATTCGCTGTTACGGCACCTAAATTAAACGCACAATCGCTTGTACGATAAGCAACACGCCCATCTGCCTCGAAAAGAATTCCACCGCCCGGCGAATTTACAAAGTCATATCCTTTAAAGTAAAGGCGACCATTCTGTACCATTGCTTGCGTCCCGGCAATCGGTCGGAACGTGACCGTCTTTGCATCAGGATTGACCGCCGTGAAGGTGACCTGCGTAATCATCGGGATTTCATAATCCACGGTAAAATGCTTCACACGAATTCCACGCGAATTCCAAATCCCCATCGGTAAGATGCGACCACGCAAATTGAAAAAGGCACCGTTGCCATCAATCGTCACATTGACTTGATCCTCTAATGGCAAAAAGACCTTTCTCGGATTCACCTGATCGTGATTGGAAATGAACCATGTCCGCGTCTGACACTGCTCTGCGCCAATATCATAGAAGCCTGGTTGGAAAACGATACACTTTTTCAGCGCATCAGAGGCCTTCACATCGGCAAGCAAACGCGCCACATCCGCCGCCACAAAAACCTTCCCCGGCGCAATGCCATAATCAGTCGCACAGAATTGTACGGGCTTAACTCGTTCACGTCCTGCAAAAGCGATGCTTGTTAAGAGTAGCAACGTCGTAAGGCTCATCCAAACGTTTCGCATAAAAACTCCTTTTATTACAGCATCCAAGGTTGATAGGTGTCACGCGATAATGGCTTCACCGTGATTTCATACGCCTCTCCCTGTGGTGGCAGAATGCGTACAATAATGTCCGTCAAAGCCCCCTTATCACCGTAATCAGCAATAATCGCCGCCGCACGCTGCAAATCTGTTTCAGGGATCGTCCCAATAACTGCCGCCGTCGGCCCGGGGATATTCACCGTGTGCAAAATGAGGCGCCCCTCTTTTTGCAAACCTTTCAGCGTCTGATTATCCAAACGGTTACGCCCCACAATGATACGCCCACCATCGGGCAACCGGAATTGACGTGAGAACTTCATCAATTCCACATCCGCAAGCGGCGGAATCCCCGCCGTATGATCAAAAAGATCTTTCAATTTGCGACAAAAACCCTTCTCTGTCAACAAACAGCCCCCTGCCGGCGATGGATACTCCGTCAAGCCATATCGACGCACCAATTCCCTCTGTGGTTGACGATTACGACCCGAAATCGCCCCCAAACGCGTCCGATCAATGCGCCCATCCAGTTCTGGCGTTGTTGGGTCAAGCAACTGTGCCGACAACGGTCGCAGCAGCAATCCCTTTAATCCCGAAGCCTCTGCCACAGTTTCCAAACTCTTGCGATTCTGTGACATCGGCCGTTGATTCAGCACCTCACCGGTAGACACAAAATCATACCCACCTGCGCGCATGAATTCACCCGCGCACCGAATCATCGCCGCATGACAATCAATGCACGGATTCATTGCCCCGCCAAACCCATGCGGCGGATGGCGAACCAACCCCAAAATCTCATCTGAAAAGTCAAGAATATGCAGCTTCACCCCAAGTTGACGCGCCGCCTTCTCTGCCGAAGCCGTCCCAAAAAACGGGCTTTTAAAGACAACCCCCTCCATCTCAATCCCCTGTTCGCGCAACATACAAATCGCCAACATGGAGTCTAATCCACCGCTGAGTAATGAAATCCCACGTATCATCGTAATCCTTCCCTTATCCAAGAAAACCGTCAACTACCCCTATTTTAACAAAAAACGCCCCTATGAAACATTCCACCCTGTATTCATTAAACATTTACCATACTTCATCCAGAGAGACACACGACCTCGATTCCTTATCTTCGTATTCACCCTTTGGTCTCCTATAACAGGGAATATTGCACAATTGGGGACGAGTTTGCCGAGTTCAATCTAACCGCAAGGGTAAGAAGCTGGCCTCTAAAAGGAAAGAGAGTCAGAAAGGAAAGAAGAAGGCTTATCATCCTACGCCCCCGGGTGCGGCGCACACATCCTAACCATACGTCTGCGTTTCACTCTGCACCATCATCGTGCCGAAGTTTTCGTTTTTGATCTTCCTTCTCATATTTATCCCAAAACTTTAATGTCGTTTTATTCCATTTTTCCTTAGACCTTGTTTCTATCGGAACATTGCCAATGGTATTCTTTAATGCAAAGATATCTCCCTCCACATCTCTTAATTCAGGGTTATGAGCTCGTTGCTCAAGGAGCCATTGTTTCTCAAACGACGAAAAGTCACGCCACGTATGATGTTGTGAATATTTTTCCCAAAGTTGTAACGTTGTCGTTGTATGTTGCCCTGCCGTAAGATGCCAGTCGTGACGTCGAGAATGATACTTTAAACGGTATCCATAGGCGTTTATTTCGAACTCTAATCTGGTGCCATTTTTCACACGAGATTCATAGAACCCTAATTGTAATCCTAATGCTTCATATGGAATATTTTCGTCTTGTTTATCTAATTCTAACAATTCGGGAATCATTTTTTGAAGTAACATAATGTCATCATTGTCGAGCTTAAATACTTGACTATGCGCATAATAATAGAAAGCAAAATCTCCATTAAGCCATCTCCGTTCATCAATCCAAATCGCAAATCCAGTCTTATATTCTAACCCACGCTTTTGAAAGTAGTTGCTCTCAGCAAATGGAATATACGTAATCCAACATACCGGACCACGTAATCGACATGAACAAATCATCAAAATTAGATAAGTTATGATAAAAAATCCAAAGGCGCCAATACCTAATCGAAGTCGTTTCCAAATTATTTGCCACACAATTTGCATTACTCAAGCACTCCAAATTCAGGTTCCCAAATAGGGGTCTCTAAAAGTGATTCGTTTAGAATATTCAATTGTATAGGATCATATTCGCGTTTCCCTCTTATTTCAGCGCGAACCTTTTCTGAAAGCGGTAAATACGCATTAATATCCCCATAACGATTCCAAAGAACTTGGGTTTCTGAAGTGTGGGGACCACAACAAATTGTCACAGGATATCCGATTGCAAAGCCATTAATATCATAGTCTATCCAAAAACCTTCCGAGCACAATATAAGGCGTAATCGAATGCCATTTTGATACCCCTTTTCAAGAAAAGTGAGTCTTACGCCTGGTTGTGTACCAAAACGCTCATACATGTGTTTAGGATCTAATAATAATTTTTGAATAACATGATGGATCTCATCACATTCAGCTTGAGATAATATAATATCCTTTAAAGTAACCGCCCAAGAACTTGGCACATATCCATCTATTCGATAAATAAAATTGACAAGATTTGCCCATCCGGTGTAGTTCAATCGATTTTCTCGATTTGCAAAAAGTGACCATGGCGTTAGACAAAATGTCCTATAAACAATTTCCCCATAGTAGTAGGTACATGACACAATCTTTAAAAGAGCATAAAGTACAAGGAAGCAAAAAAAAATGCGAAATATTCGTTTGCATAAAGATGGGTTATTTTGTGTTTTATTCATCCCAATCTCCTTACAAAGCGTTAAATTTTGGGCGACAGCGAAATATACACCGATACCTCTTACAATCATTTGCATTTAATAACTTAACTTTTTCCTCTACCGTCGAGGGTAGTGTTAGTGATTGGTTCTCCAAAATATCTTCTACCGC
>JAFTHG010000070.1 GCA_017457555.1 Kiritimatiellia bacterium
CGAAAGATCGCCTATAATCCCAAGATAGTCACCCTCATAAGCTAATGAAAAGCCAACAAATATCCAAGTAAATGATACTAATCCAAAGACTATGAAACAATTCATTATATTTGGTGAATACCTTCAGCAGTGGCGGTTCAACGGCTCCAGGGATTTTTGTGGCGTTTGCTTTGGCTCTGATTACCAAAATGAGTGATACGGGCGGTTATTTTGTGGGGTCGGCGATTGGCAAACATAAGATGTGTCCTCGGTTGTCGCCGGGGAAGAGTTGGGAAGGGACTGCCGGGGGTTATGCTTTTTCATTGATTACTGCCGGAATTATCGTGACGCTAGCTCAGATCCTGTCGGATACGGCGCTCTTGAGTGGTGTGCGTCAGATGACGGGCAGTGTGGGCGCAATGGTGTGGTTTTTCTTCTCAATTATCGTATTGGTGACGGTGGGCATTTGCGGCGATTTATTGGAATCGCTCTTCAAGCGTCAGTGTGGAGTGAAGGATTCTTCGGCCCTTTTCCCTGCGATGGGTGGTTTCTTTGACACCTTTGACAGTGTTATCTTTATCCCGGCAACGATGCTGTTTTTGCTTCAGGTAGGCGCACGCTTGTTGAACTGAGGTCAAATGCCAACTGTTATAGCAGAATACGTCTTCTGGTATGATGCGTAAACGATTAGTGATTCTGGGGGCTACCGGGTCTATCGGTGCGAGTACGCTCCGTGTGGTGGCTGCGCATCCGGAACGTTTTGAGGTGGTGGGACTGGCAGCCGGCCGGGATGTCGCCGGGTTGCAACGTCTGGCGGCACAATTTCACGTTAAGCATCTGGCTTTGGCCGAACCGAATGATGCCGGGATTCCCTTTGGTGAAGCGGCATTGTGCGCTTTGGCTTCTTTGGATGAAGCGGATCTGGTGGTGATGGCGATTGCCGGCATGGCAGGGTATGCACCCACATTGGCTGCTATTGATTCCGGGAAAGATGTTGCTTTAGCGACCAAAGAAGTGCTGGTGATGGCGGGTACAGAGGTGATGCGTCGCCGTCTGTCGCGTGGAGTGCGCTTGTTGCCGCTTGATTCGGAGCATTCGGCACTCTTCCAGTGTCTGCAGAGTACAGCCTCCGTGCCGGCGTGTGTGCGGACAGGGGATGAGGCAAAGGCCGACGAACGTCTCGCAGAGGTAATTTTAACGGCGAGTGGTGGGCCTTTCTTCAAGTGTTCAGAAATTGACTGGAAACGGATTACTGTCGCAGAAGCACTGAATCATCCGCGGTGGGATATGGGGCCGAAGGTGACCATTGACTCTGCAACGATGATGAACAAGGGGCTGGAGATGATTGAGGCCTTGCATCTCTTTGCGCTTGATCCGGCACAATTGCGGGTTTGGGTGCATCCGCAGAGCATTGTCCACTCCTTTGTGCATTTCAAAGATGGCGCCTTACTGGCCCAGTTGGCTCAACCCGATATGGCGCTTCCAATCCAGTACGCGCTGACGTGGCCAGACCGTGCCTTGCATGCACCTGTGCCGGCGATGACTTTGGCGCAGATGCAGAATCTGGAATTTGCTGAACCCGACCTGCACCGTTTTCCTTGTTTGAAGTTGGTTTTTGAGGCGCTGCCGATGGGGGCTTGGACGCATCCCATTTTAACGTTAGCCAATGAAGTGGCCGTGAAGGCCTTTTTGGCAGGACGTATTTCCGCAGACCGGATTGCTGCCGTGATTGAAGAGGGTTTGACCCGGGCAGAAACCAACTTTGATGCCATTGTTCGATATGCTGAAGAAGCCGTCACCCGATTTGAACGAGCCGCTGTGGTGAGTTCGTAACGCATCAGTTCACCCCGTATTGGAGCCGCGTCATGAAGATGCATCCGCTCTATCCGCTTACTTTCCGCCCCATCTACAAAGATACATTTTGGGGTGGGCACGCGATTGCCGAAACGTTTAATCGTCCGCACACACCAAGTCCCTGTGCAGAATCGTGGGAGCTGTGCGGTTTGAAAGGTGAGGCGTCTGTTATTGCACATGGAGCCTTTGAAGGCTGTACCCTCAGCGAATTGACGCAAGCTTTCGGACGGGATTTAGTGGGGAAAAAAGCACCAGATCCAGAAGTTTTCCCCTTACTCTTCAAGGTGGTCGATGTGTGTGCGGGGTGTTCTCTGCAAGTTCATCCGGATGCAGAGGTGGCAACGCAATTAGGCGTGATGCCGAAGCATGAATTGTGGTATATCTTGAAGACAGAGGGTGAGGCGGAAATTCTTGCAGGTGTTACACCGGGGCCGGAGCAGTTGGAAGGTCTTGCCAACCGCGTGTATCGCCATCGGACGCATTCCGGCGATGTCTTTGACATTCCGCCGGGTTTGGTCCATGCCATTGGAGGTGGCAATCTTCTCTTTGAAGTCCAGCAGAGCAGTTCGGCGGCATTTCGCATTGACGATTGGGGCAATGGACGTGAAGTGCATTGGGATGCGGCGTTACAATCCATTAAATGGCAGGCTACGCCCGGCGTTTATCCAGAGCCACCGGGTGCACGTAGGGACTTGCGTCCGCGTGTGGTGACACCGCATTTTACTTTTGCAACGCTGGATTTACATCGTGTACGGACGATTCACACGACGTGTCATAGTTTTATGGTGCTCTTTTGTGCGAGTGGGAAGACGACACTGGGGCATAGCGGACCGCAACCCTTAACACTCTTGCCCGGAGACTTAGTTCTGGTACCGCCACAGCAGTATGTGACGTTGCATCCTCTTGCCGAGCAGACACGATTGCTGGTGACAACACTTTGAGATGTTGAAGAGAGATGACAAGCGGCAAAGTGCTATGTTAAAATAAGGACGTTTTTGAACAAAGGAGATTGGCATATGAAGAAGGCTTTACGTATTTTATGGAAAGTTGTTTTATCGGTTCTGATTTTGTTGGCCGTAATTTTACTGTTCGTGCTTTGCGGTGGTCTGGGTCCGACGGTTACATTTGCTGCGCCTAAAGTCGCGAAACATTTCGGAGCAGATGTATCATTGGAGAAGTGTGTGATTTTGCCGCTCGGTGGCTATATCCGCATTGAAGGTCTCCGTGTTGAAAACCCGGAAGCATTCCGTACGCAGAATGCCAAGGTATATGCAGACTCGGCACTGGCACAGCTCGGAAAGTTGGAACTTGACTTTGCAATGCGCTCGCTTTTCGGTAAGGAATACGTGGTTGACAAGATTGAACTTACGGGAGTGCGCGCCCTTTATGCGTTTGATTTCGGGACGACCAACGTGGATGCATTGATGGCTCAGTTGAAGTTGCCGGAACCGGCTCCTGCCGAACCGGAAGCAGCCCCTGCACAGCCTGCTGAATTTCCCGACATCCGCTTGGCCTATGTGCATTTGGAAGACAACAGTGTCACCATTCGCAAGTTTGTGAATGTGCCAGTGGTATTGCCGCCGATGACGTTGACCGATACCGACAGCCGCACCTTGAAGGAAAAGATCCAAGATTTGGTGGCACCTGTTACAAAGGTGGTTTCCGGAGTGGGGGATACGCTTGGTAAGACCACTGAGATGATCGGTGATGGTTTGGGCAAGACCACGGAATCCTTAGGGGAAGGTCTGGGTAAAACGACCGAAGCGCTGGGGTCTGGTTTGGGTGCGACGAAAGAAACGCTCAGTGACAGCGCAAAGGCAATTGGTGATAGCGCAGAAGAAGCCGTGAAAAACCTGAAGGGACTCTTCAAAAAGAAATAACGCTTGGATGTAATTGCACACAGGAAAATACGGCGTTCTCAGTGCAGAGGACGCCGTATTCGCGAAAATGGGAGGTATAGGAGTGAAAATATCTTCAAAAAGTGCGTTAAAATGCGAAAAAACGCTTTGAAAGATTGCCGAGTGGCGGAATTTATGGTATCGTTTTACGCGTTAGCAGTGGAGTGTTCCTTATGGCAGAAGAAACAAAAACACTTTATTTGAGTTCTTTTTTTAATGAATCTGACATTGTGATTGAGCAGATTGTGCCGTCCAATTTTAATTTGATTCATAAACTGACCAGCCATTTGATTGAACGTCATCTACCCGGAGCAAATGTTGAAACCATCGTAGATATGGTCTTGCGCCGGGAACGCATTGCTCCGACAATTGTAGGTGATGGCGTGATGTTGCCACATGCCCGCATTGAAGGGTTGGAGCGTCCTTACTTGGCATTGGGGATTTATCCGGCAGGGATTCCAACCTCAGAAGGGCAGCCGCCAGTTAAATTAGTCTTCTTATTGCTTGTGCCGGAAAAGGAACCTGCCCGTTACTTGCAGATTCTCCGTGCGATTGCCAACCTCTTACGCGACACTTGTGCGGTGGAGCGTTTGGTGGCATTGACTACACCTGAAGAGGTGATGCAGGCTCTGCGCCGCAAGGAATTGAAGTTGCCGGACTACATCTGTGCCGGAGATTTGATGGAAACGAAGATTGAAACACTGCACATGGGTGTGCCGCTTTCGGAGGCGTTTGAAGCCTTTATGATGCGGGGTGTTCAAGAATTGCCGATTATTGACGAGGGGCATCACTTGGTCGGTGCGATTGATACGCGGGCACTGCTCGGAAACTTCATCCCAACTGGTTTGCGGAAGCTCTTCCCGAAGATTCAAGGACGTCTGGACGATACAATGGAGGCCCTTGCTGAACGCTTGCGCGAAACCGCCACAATGCGTGTTTGCGAGGCGATGGAGGATCGGATTTGTACCTGTCAGGTCGATACACCCGCACGTGAAGTGGCTGCGGATTTGGCAGAAAATAATGCCACAGTGTGCTATGTATTGGATGCCGACCGTAAATTAATCGGGGCAATCCCGGTGGCACTTTTCTTCCGTAGAATCCTCAAAGACTAACAATGAGTAAACTGAAAGAGGTCTTTCCCGGACTGGCGGATCTACTGAACAGCGGTCAGAAGTCCTGGAAGTGGTTGCGCTTTTGGGTGCCGGCTGAAGGGGAAACCTTGCAGACTGGCCGCATCGTCTTTATCTGTGCGGTTGTTGGTATTGTTGTTGGTCTGATGGCGGTGTGGTTCTTCTCCATGATTGAGTGGGTGAAGGTCTATGCGTTAGAATCATTTGCACACCATTCTCCACCGGCGGCAGGTGGAGAACTTGCAATTGCACATCCGCTGGATATCCGTTATACCCTCCTTGATCGCATTTGGGGTGGCGGTGAGGTTTTGGGATATACGATTCCCTCTTTGGGCGATATTTTTTCCGGATTCATTCGTTTTCTTCTGCCGGGAATTGGCGCATTGCTTGCGTGTCTGGTGGCACGTCGCTTTGCACCTTCAGCAGGTGGGCATGGCACAGATACGGTGATTGGTGCCTATCATCATTCTGCTACGAATATCCCACTCGCGGTGGCACCGGTAAAAGTAATCGCTTCATCACTGGTGATTGGTACGGGTGGTTCCGCTGGTGCGGAGGGCCCGATTACACAGATTGGCGCAGCGTGTGGAACTGCGGTGGCCCGTTTGTTCAGGTTGTCTGTTTACGAACGGCGCATTCTGTTGGCCGCCGGAATGGCTGCCGGTATTGGTGCGATTTTCCGTTCTCCAATGGCAGGTGCACTCTTTGCAGCAGAAATCTTTTACCGGGGCTTTGACTTGGAAGGGGATGTTCTGATACCTTCAATGGTTGCATCCACGGTTTCGTACATGACCTTCGCCTGTGTCTTTGGTTGGGAACCGGTCTTCCATACGCCACAAGAATTTTTTAATTCACCGATTAAATTTGTCTGCTACACCTTGTTGGCCTTTATCATTGCCGCTATGGTGCGTTTCAGCATTATGTTTTTCCGTCAAACGGAAATTGTCTTTCGGCGGTCACGCATGAAACCATGGGCAAAACCGTTTGTGGGCGGTTTGATGGTTGGTACGATTGGGCTCTTTTTCCCTCAGATTCTTTCCTCTGGCTACGGTTACATCCAGCAAACCTTACAAGGGAATCAAGTAGTATGGGAGTCGCCTTATTTCGGTCAACATCTGATTCTATTGCTCTTGGGTTTGGGCGTCCTCAAGGCAATTGCAACGGCCTTTAGTGTGGGATCCGGTGGCGCTGGCGGTATGTTGGGCCCCGCCCTTTTCAGTGGCGCAATGTATGGTGCCGGGATTGGCGCACTCTTTGACTGGCTCTTTCCGGAATTACAGATTTCTATTGCAAACTGTGCAATGATTGGGATGGCAGGATATTTGACTGCGGCGGTGCGAACCCCTCTGGCAGCTATCCTGATGGTGGGTGAGTGTACAGGTAATCATAACTTACTATTGCCTGCGATGTGGGTTTGTGGACTCTCATTCTTACTGACGCCCGGCTGGACACTTTATCGGAGTCAAGTACGCGATCGCGACTCGTCTCCGGCTCATCAGGAACGGCACGGTTCGTTAAAACATGATGTTGCCATCCGTATTCAGCCCGGCAAACGTATCAAACGTTCTTAATTTTTTGGATTAGTTTATGGTAAAAGAACAGACGCTTCCCGAGGAACTTTCCTGCGAGATCCGTGAGCGGGTCTTTGGGGATGGTTTTATTCGTTTAACACAGTCCCTTACACGGGAAGGTGTGCCGTTTCGTATCTCTTTGCGTCCGGTCCGCCTGAAAGGTGAACGCTTCTTTCAGGCAGAGATGTGTGATGATGGCCGGACACAGGTGCGTAATCTGTCGGAGCAGGCCGCACGTAAAGGGTTGGAAGATATTTTGCGCCAACCGGGTAAACGCGACTTGCATATTATCAGCACGCTGGGGGATTTGCATGTCCGTGTGACAAAGAAGGGCAAACCGCTGGTATCGCGAGGAAAGCCCAAAGCCACAACAACGGCAGAAGCGCCCGTTATTCAAGAGGGGCATGATCACGTTAAAAAGCAACCCCTGACCTCGTTTGATGCGACACCGCTATTACGCGTGTTGGGTTTGGCAGATTCGCGGGGGCAGATTAAGCCGTCGATGCGTGGCAAGTATGATCAGGTCAATGCGCTGTTGCGGGCGGTGGAACCGCTGTTGCCGGAAAAGGTGCCCACAAAGTTTACGGTGATTGATTGTGGATGTGGCAAAGCTTATCTGACACTTGCGTTACATCGCTATTTAGTCTGCGCAAAGGGGTGGCCACAGGTTCAAATTGTTGGTGTTGACAAAAATGAATCGGTCGTTACCTCTGCCAGAGAGATGGCCAATGCCTTGGGTGTTGGGGACGATGTAACCTTTCAAGCGTGTACGATTGATGCGGCGACATTGCCACAGGAGCCGGATTTGGTGATGAGTCTGCATGCGTGTGATACGGCTACAGCTGATGCATTGATTGCGGCTGTCAAGAC
>JAFTHG010000008.1 GCA_017457555.1 Kiritimatiellia bacterium
GACAATGGGATCTTCCAAGCCGCCTCCTGAACCTTATTCTCCCCAAAAATTGACATTCCGGCCGCAACAGCATCGCGCACGACATCGGCACCATGCGTTTTCGTCACTGCAATTAAAGTCACATCCTCAGGGCAACGCCCCGAACGCAATGCAGCGTTGGCGATACGCTCCAAGATATTTTCATAGAGAGGAATCAGATCATTCATCAGAAAAAGCTTACTTGAAAAATTGACGTAAGGCTAACGGCGGGCGACAAGGCTGATGCGTATCTGCCGTAATAAAGGCTAAGATCGTCTTGCCATCCAACACAAGTTCGCCTGCAGTATTCACCACTTCATAACGGAAACAAATCCGCGAGCGTACAGGTTCTTCCACATAAACATGAATGATCAGTTCGTCATCATAAAAGGATGAATGGTGATAATTCAAGTCAATATGTACAATTGGCGTCATAACACCTGCAGCTTCCATATCTGCATACGATCCATGGCCCGTAGCACGTAATGCTTCTCCACGGGCTTCTTCAAGGTAAAGCAAATAGTTCCCATGCCAACAAACGCCCATTTTATCCGTTTCAGCATAACGGACACGGACTCGATGTTCGTAATGATAAGGCAACATACGCTTCTCCTATCCGTAATGAACTCGCAGTCTTACCGTTTGGTGGCCGTACGCTTACGTGTGGCCGCCTTTTTGGACGTTGCAGAGGGACGGCGAACGGCACCTTCCTTAATGCCAAACTTTTCTGCCACAGCAGTGTAATTAGCTATTTGCTCACGATACCCACGCACTAATTTCTTGAGTGATTCAAATTGCCGTTCAGTTAAGAAATGCTTTTCTTCCAACTGCTGCTTTAAACTCGATACAAAATCCTGATCATCATAAACGCGCTTGCCACGCTTTACAGGCGCATTCCACACCTGAACCTGATCCAACGCACCCAATAATTCATGCGAAAGGTCTTCATTGTCAGGGCGCTGGGCCTCAGCCTCTCCTCCTGCAATCTTACGCAAAATACCAAGTTGCTTCTCGGAAAGCGTCTTTTTCTTGTCATATTGCAGTTTCAGCGAATTGACAAACTTCGTTTCCCATTCATTCAGCGCACGAGCTGCGCACTTGGCAAAAAGCGTCTGCACTTCACCGTCATCCAGACCCGGAGGAACAGGGCCAACATCCGGATCTTCAATCGACAATACGTCTCGATAGCCCACCATAATTCGAATTAACGTGGCCAATTGCGGCTTTGTGATTGACTTTCCTTCGTTATAAGTCTCCTTCATTTCCTCATAGAAGGCGCGATCACTCCAAATTACCTTACCATTCTTTCCAATGGTCGGCTCCTTCCATGTCTGGTTCCTTCCCAATACGTCCAAAATCGCCTTTACGCGTTCAGAAGGTGCCGTCAACCATTCAGTCAACTTCGTGTAGAAGTCATCCACCGCCAGCGTCCATACCAGTTCACCGCCAGCGATCTTATCCAATTCATCTTCCATCTTGCCGGTGAATTCCACATTCACAAAGTCTGGCACTTCACCTAAAAGATAGTCGGTGGCAGACATACCGATTTCGGTTGGCGTCAGGACATGACCTTTGCCACTCTTGACATACTCACGATCCTGCAAGGTACGAATCGTAGCAGCATATGTTGACGGGCGACCAATTCCCTTCTCTTCCAAGTCCTTCACCAACGAGGCTTCATTGTAACGAGCCGGAGGTTGTGTTTCTTTACTGACACAACGCCATTCCAAACAACGGATTGCATCCCCCTTGTCCAAATTCGGCAACATTTTGACATCGCCCTCTTCCACATCCGCTCGAAGATTCGGCCAAACAGCCAGATAGCCCTTGAAAATAGTTTTCGAAGATGAGGCCGAAAAACGGTAGTCGTGAGCCAATTCATCAGCTCTTTCCGGAGCGAAGAAAATGGTTGTACGTTCAATTTGGGCCGGAGCCATCTGACTGGCGACAAAACGACGCCAAATCAAGTCATACAGTTTAACTAAACGCGGATCGGTACCACTATCCAATTCACTCCGACACACATCGGTAGGACGAATCGGTTCATGTGCTTCCTGAGCATTTTTCACCTTCGTCTTGTAGAAGTTCGGCGTCTGCGGCAGATAATTTGCCCCGAAAAGACGCGTAATTTCTTCCATGACCGAGGCGCGCACCTCATTACTCACCGTCATACCATCGGTTCGCATATAGGAAATCAGCCCCTCTTCATAAAGGCGCTGAGCCAATTGCATTGTTTGATCCGGTGAATATCCCAGATGCGTCGCAGCAGCTTGCTGAAGCGTAGAAGTAATAAATGGCGGTTGTGGGCGTTTGCCTAATATCTTGCGTTCTACCGCAACAACCGTTGCATCCCGACCACGCAAATCATCCAAATAAGCTTCTGCATCCTTCAATTCCGGCACACCATAGATCTCTTTATCGGCCACCGTAAACTTCGGCGTCTTCCCATCAACAGAAGCCAACTGCGCCTCAAAGGTTGTCCCTTTGCTCAAAACGGCACTCACCACATGATATGGCGTCGGGCGGAAGTCGCAAATACTCCGTTCCCGATCAACAATCAAACGCAATGCCACCGACTGCACACGTCCTGCGCTCTTCGCTCCCTGGACTGCATTCGCAATCAATTTTGACAAACGGAAACCCGAAAGACGGTCTTCAATACGACGCGCCTGCTGTGCATCCACCAAATCTTGGTCTATCATGGAAGGTTTTTCCAATGCCGCCAACACTGCCTTCTTCGTAATTTCATTGTAGCGAATACGATAGAATGTGCGGTCGCCCGGCAAATCCTTCAAAACCTCATAGAGATGCCATGCGATGCTTTCCCCCTCGCGGTCAGGGTCGCTTGCCAGATAAACCGTGGGCACCTTCGCTGCAGCCTTGCGTAAGTCTTCAACAATTTTCTTCTTGTCTTTCGGAATTTCGTAATTCGGCGCATAGTCTTTCGCCACATTCACACCCAAGACATACTTCGGTAAATCGCGAATATGCCCAACAGAAGCCATTACTAAGGTATCTCCCGGTACATACGAAGCAATTTTCTTTGCCTTAGCAGGAGATTCGACAATGATTAAAGCGTTAATTTTTTTAGCCATAAGGTGTGCGTCCTTTTTCTTATTCAATCAAGAACAGAAATAACATTCCTAAACGACTTTAGCAAGCACTTTTTTCCAAATACGACTCTATACTATTTATAGTATAAGATTTTAACAGGTTCTTCCATTCCCACAGTGGCGTGGAAAATCTGCGTATCCCATTGATTGTTTTACCACTACGGACGAATGCGTACGCCGGTTACGGGGTCAAAAAGGCAAATCCGCTCCAATTCAGGTTGCAAATAATATACCTCTCCGTGGCGAACATTCCAGTCCGGTTTAGTACGCGCAGTCATCCGTACGCCTGCGATCGAGAAATGAACATACGCTTCTGCACCCATCTGCTCCACAATATCCACCTCAGCCCGTAACGCATTTTCAAATGGCGTCGTTTGCACCGTGCGGATGAGGTGTTCTGGACGCACCCCAAAGAGTATTGATTGACCTTGTTGCAACGATGGCAGAATGGCTTGAGGTAATTCCAGACGGCCTGCAGCACACATCAATGCGCCCTGCCCATCTGCTGTCATTGCCAGCATATTCATTGGTGGCGTACCAATAAATCCTGCCGAAAACTGATTCTCCGGATCGTCATACAGACGAATGGGATCCGCCACTTGACGGATATGTCCATTCTCCATCACGACAATACGATCACCTAACGTCATCGCTTCCGTCTGATCGTGCGTAACATAGAGAATCGTAGCATCCAATCGCAAATGTAACCGGTGAATCTCCTCACGCATCTCCACACGCATCTTTGCGTCCAGATTGGAGAGTGGCTCATCAAAGAGAAAAACCTTCGGCTGACGTACAATCGCACGTCCAAGCGCCACGCGCTGGCGTTGTCCGCCACTGAGCTGTTTGGGTAAACGGCTCAAATAGGGCTTTAATCCCAATACCTCTGCTACCTCATCAATACGATGTTCAATCTCAGCCTTTGGCGTATGGCGCAATTTTAACCCGAATGCCATATTCTCTTTCACAGTCATATGCGGATAAAGCGCATAATTCTGAAAGACCATCGCGATATCGCGATCTTTAGGTGGCAAACTGTTGACCACAGTCCCATCAATAGAAATCGTACCGGAAGTAATTTCTTCCAACCCCGCTACCATTCGCAAGGTTGTACTTTTGCCACACCCGGACGGTCCCACCAAAACCAAGAATTCACGGTCCCGGACTGCCAGGTTGAAATCTTCCACCGCCACGGCTCCGTTTGGGTACACCTTACGGACGTGCGAAAGCGTAACTTCAGCCATTGAAACTCAATCAAAAAGTACATTCCAGAGGTGCCATCCGACATCTCCGGAATGGTCAGGAAAACTTACGACCCCGGGTGAACAAAGGGTTCCGCGGCCTTGCACATCGGGCAATCGGCCGGCTCCCACACCTGCGGTTCAATATGCAGCAGCGCATACGTCGGGTAATCAAACTTCGCTTTACCACCGGAGCGATCCACCAATACCAACACCGCAGCCACTTCACCGCCGGCAGCCTTCACGATATCAATCGTTTCCTGCACGCGACCACCGCGTGTAATCACGTCTTCCGCCACCACATAACGCTGGCCGGGAATAATCTTGAAGCGGCGCATCTGCAACATTCCCTGTGCGTCCTTTTCAGCAAAGATGCACTGTGTACCAAGGGCCTTTGCCACTTCGTGACCAACCAAAATACCACCAAGTGCCGGAGAAATTACACCATCTACAGAACCGATATCCGCCTCTTCTTTCATACGGCGAACCAATTCAGCGCACAGCGTCTGAGCATGATGCGGCCAGCGCAATACTTCCGCACACTGGAAATAACGATTGGAATGGAGTTTGGAGCGCAGCTCAAAATGACCTTCTAAGAGAGCTTTCGTGTCCTTAAAAATCTGCAACACATCATCATCTGTCATAATCATCACCTTTCAATAGTAAGGTATAACAATAATAAAAGTATACCACGACCCTTGGATTCCCGCAATTGCTAATCCACAAGCAACGCCTCTTTTCGCATCATCCTGATGCAGAGGTGGACGTTTCTGGGATTAAATTCAACACAATTAACTTATGGACAGCACGCGAAATGGCTGTATAGCGCGCCGAAACATCCCAAAGCGGATTCCGTTCGTCCACATCAATCAAAATCAATACCGGAGCTTCCAATCCCTTGAATTTACGGTACGTAAAATATTTAATCTCAGGGAAATCGCGTTCCACCGCCTCCAACATCATTTTCTGACGTGCGTGAGCACCCATAAGAACAATATCACCTTGCGGGATATCCTCCTGACCGATCAATCGTGTCAGAAGCGCATGCAACCGTTCCCGAATGGCAACACGCGATGTCGCCGAATAAACTTCAGGGCGTTCTCCTGCCGGAGCCTCTTCAGGAATAATCATATTCTCGGGCGCATAGGGTTGCAAGAGCATCCCCACGGCACGTGTATTACGGCAATTCTGTGTCAGCACTGCCTCTGGCCATGGAAATTCCGGCATCGCTGACAAGTTTCGCTGAAAGATATTTTGTGCCGGATCATAGAAAACGATAAAATCAGCTTCGGGTGGCACCATCACCTTCACCGCATCCCATACCAAGGGTGAAAAATCCTGCCCCTCATCTACAATGACCGCATCGTATACCGCCTCTTGTGCGAAAGTTGCCGCCACCGGGACGACATCCTTGGCCAATTGATGCCAAAATTCCGGGTCATTGGTTACTTTTCGCCCCAGAAGGGTCAGAAAGAGGTCATTTACGGCCTCAATCCGCACACCTGGCGTATCCCCTGCCAAACGCCGTAAATGGGCAGCTAAAAGAAGATTGAAGCAAATCAACAGGACGCGTTTTCCCTGCGCTGCCAGTTGAAACGTTCGACGCAGCGCCAACAACGTCTTGCCTGAACCTGCACATCCCCGGACACGCAACCGCGGGAACTGGGAAAAGGCATCCAGCGTACGCGCCTGCTCCAGCGTCAATTTGGTTAAACGGGCATCTGCCAGCGAACGACGCTGTTGCCAATCCTTGCGATACTCCGTAACAGGTGTCAATGCAGCTTTGAGATAGGCCGCATCCGGTCCCCGATGCGTCATCCGTGTTACTTTCAAATGACGTAAAAGGCTTTGTTCAGGATGAGCCAAATCCTCGGCATAAAGGGTCGTCCCTGCCCCCTCAAAAGGCTCCTCTTGCAACCGTGAAACCGAGGGGAACCATACAAGATGTCCTATTGGAAAGGGCAACGTCTGCACTTCCCACTTCTGGCAAAGATAGGTCGCCAGCGCACAGCCCGCCATCGTCACCTGCTTAAACGGACTGCGTTTGAGCACATGCTCATCTTGAAACCATCGCCCATTTTCAAACCGCAGTTCGCCGCCTTTCACCTCTATGGCAATGAGCCCGTGATCACGATGGTAACAGAGAAAATCAATCTCCCCGGGACTCTGTTCCGGGGAGATGATTGAAGAGTACGACAAACTATGCCAAACCGTCCACGTCTCCGGCAGATGGGCGCGCAATGCCCGCCAGACTTGCAATTCCGCAGCAGGTCCTTGCGTAAACCATTCCGGAATCATCTCTGCCATGTGACAATGGTCCTCAGACGTTTAGCGTACCGCGAAAGTCATTAATGTCAGCGATATTATGAGCATCCAGCCACTGCTCAATCCCCTCCAGTACATGAATCGGTGCCAGAGGATTAATGAAGGTAGCGGTACCCACCGCAACAGCCGTAGCCCCCACCAAAATGAAGTCCAGCGCATCCTTGGCAGAGAAAATACCGCCCATAGCCAAAAGTGGCACTGTCGCGACTTGGGCTGCTTCATAGACGTGTTTCAAAGCGATTGGATGAATGCCTGCACCTGAGAGCCCACCAACTTTATTCGCCAAAATGGGACGGCGTGTTTCCAGATCCACCGCCATCGCCGGCAAAGTGTTAATCAAAGCCACCGCATCCGCACCGGCATCCTGTGCCGCTTGAACAAAGGGGCGCACATCAGGCACATTAGGGGCGAGCTTCGGCATAATCGGCAATTTTGTTGCCGCACGGACAGCCTTCACAACTTCCGTAAACGTTTCAACACGCGTACCAAAGCTGGCGCCACCCTCTTTTACATTCGGGCATGACACATTTAATTCCAGACCAGCCACACCGGGCACGCCCTCCAAACGCGCTGCCACCTCGGCATATTCTTCAACCGATGTACCCCAGATATTGATAATCGCTGGCACCCCCTTTTCAACCAGAAAGGGCATATCATCCCGAATAAAAGCCTCAACCCCAGGGCCCTGCAAACCGATCGCATTGATCATTCCACCTGGCACTTCAGTGTGACGTGGCAATGGATTTCCCGGCCACGGACAGGCACGGATGCCCTTCACCGTCACGGCGCCCAAACGTGAAATATCAAAGAGTTGGGCATATTCCTGCCCATAACCAAACGTTCCCGACGCCACGGTTACGGGGTTCTTCATGGCGATGCCACCCAGATTTACTGCCATCTTTGCCATACATCAATCTCCTGCTCTCGGTTTACGAAGACACCTCAATGCTTCAAACCACGGCGTGCGTGACGATCCAGAATACCATTCACAAAGGCGCCAGATTCCGGATTTGAGAAATATTTAGCCAAATCAACAGCCTCATTGATTACCACGGGGACCGGAGTGTCCATCGTTTCCATTTCATAAAATGCCAAACGTAAGACGCAGCGTTCAATCACGCCGGCTCGTTCCAAGGTCCAATTCTCGCAATAAGGTGCAATCTGTGCATCAAGTTGCTCCACCTTTCCAAGCACACCGCGCACCAAAGCCTCTGTAAACTCCTGTACGGCGGCCGTGGCCAAACGTTCATGCGGTTCCAACACGCGCGCCAAATCATCCATGTCGCCATCTTCGAGCCCGGCATCTTCCTGACGGCAACTCCACTGTTGCTCCCAGAAATGCTTCAAAATCATATCCACGTTCACAAAAGGATTTAGATCAGCCTGCACAATCATCTGCAGGGCCCACTCACGTCCATTGCGCCGTTTTGCGGAGGGTGAAGTCATCATCGCGACACTCCTTACAGTTGTTTCAATACATTGACAGTTTCAATTGCGGCCACGACCGTGTCAAAGCCCTTGTTCCCAGCCTTGGAACCCGATCGTTCAATAGCCTGATCCAGCGAATGGGCACACACGATACCATTCAGTACCGGCAAGCCATTATCCAACCCAATCTGACAAAGTGCGCGTGCCACCGAGGTGTTGATGAGCATTGCGTGGTCTGTTGCGCCATCAATCACCGCACCCAATGCCACCACTGCATCCACTGCACCCGCCTTTGCCAAACGGCTCACCGCCAGCGGAATCTCATTTGCACCCGGCACACGCACCACCGTAATGGCATCCGCGCACACGCCATGACGGGCGGCCGCATCCAAGGCCCCCTTCAAGAGTTGTTCGGTAAAAATCGCATTAAAGCGGCTCACCACGATAGCCAGGCGAATTCCCTGGGCCGTTAAATCTCCGGCGATCTCTTTCATTTCTATACTCCTTCTAAATTCACTATTGCGTATTCACGGGCTCCACCTTACAACAAGTGGCCCATCTTCTCTTTCTTTGTTTCCAAATAATGGGCATTAAAGGGTCCGGCACACGCTACGATGGGTTCGCGACTGACAATTTCAAGCCCGTGCCCAGCCAAACCGATTACCTTCTGCGGATTATTCGTCAATAAGCGCAACCGCTTGACACCGAGCGCTGTCAGAATCTGTGCCCCCACGCCATAATCGCGCAAATCAGGCGCAAAGCCCAGCTTGACATTCGCTTCCACAGTGTCACAGCCCTGCTCCTGCAACCGATAGGCATGCAACTTATTCGCCAAGCCAATGCCACGCCCCTCTTGACGCATGTACAAAACGCACCCGCGTCCCTCGGCCGCAATCTGCCGCATCGCATTCTGCAATTGCCAACCGCAATCACACCGCGCACTGCCAAAGACATCACCGGTCAAACACTCACTATGCACCCGCACCAATGGCGGCTCTTCAGACGTCAAATCACCCATCGTCAGCGCCAGATGTTCCAACCCATCAATCGCACTGCGGAACATCAACAGGCGGAAATGCCCATACGCCGTCGGCAAATCAACATCTTCTACCTTCTCAATCAGCGTTTCATGGCGCTTGCGGTAAGCAATCAACTGTTCGACCGAGCACAATTTCAAACCATGCCGCCGTGCAAACGGAATCAAATCCGGCAATCGTGCCATCGTGCCATCATCTTTGGCAATCTCACAGCAAATGCCCGCCGGCTTCAACCCGGCCAACCGGGCCAAATCAACGGTTGCTTCCGTATGACCGGCACGCACCAGAACGCCCCCCTCACGCGCTCGCAAAGGGAAAAGATGCCCCGGCGACACCAAATCACCCGGCACCGCAGCCTCATCAACGAGCAACTGCACCGCCTTGGCACGATCCGCCGCAGAGATTCCGGTTGTCACTCCGGTATGCGGAGCACCATCAATGCTATTGGTGAACGCCGTGGAGAACGTATCCCCACGATTCACACTCGGCGCCTGAGCAATGCCCATTCGATCCAAAATTTCACCGGCACACGGGGCACACAGCAAACCGCGCGCCTGCATCATGCAAAAATTCACCGCCTCCGGCGTCACAAACTCTGCCGCCATCACCAGATCACCCTCGTTTTCACGATTGGCATCATCTGTGATTACGACAAACCGACCTGTCCGGATATCCTCCAGACAAGCCTCAATCGAGTCAAACACGTCTTCTGACATTTGATTCATCCATCGCCCACAAAAGCAGGGCTCGCCATCTTCTTCACTCCGGACTCTAACCGTCGGCTGCGCACATCGCATCCGGCATCTGCCACCCGGCAAATACCTCGTGGGCTGAATACCACCGATAGGGAATCTCACCCGTCCCTGAAAATGACGCCTACTATTATAGCATAGAGCACCCCACCTATCCGCACCTCAAACGAAAAACACACGGAATATTCGTGATGTGTCATCGGAAGACGCAGAATGATTTTCATAGCTTGCAGATTGAATCGTGTTATCCATCATTTCAAACCATAAAAACATTTTTTACGATACTTCTGTGCAAAAAATGACCATATTATGTTTTAATGCGTCTAAATTCCTCTATACTGTATATCCCCATCAAGGTTATGAATTCACATTGCAATTTTAGGTAATGCATGAAACGGATATCCCTCGCACTGCTCATTTGCGGCCTCACCC
>JAFTHG010000071.1 GCA_017457555.1 Kiritimatiellia bacterium
GGATCCTGCCACGTTGGGCCCTGTGACAACAGGTAAGACGTGTATCGGTTGCCAGGTGCGCGGATTGGATTTTGATGGTAATCCCAAGACGGTCTACATTTATAACATCTGCGATCATCAGGAATGCTACAAAGAGGTAAAGTCTCAAGCCATCAGTTACACAACCGGTGTGCCAGCAATGATTGGTGCAAAGATGATGTTAACTGGAAAATGGCGTGGTCAGGGCGTTTTCAATATGGAACAGTTTGATCCGGATCCTTTCATGGAAGCGTTGAATCAATACGGATTGCCATGGAAGGTTATCGAGGGCGAAGTCTTTCATCGGGATTAACCGCATCGCATTGAAACCGAAAGCTTTCTTAAATGGATGCTGCGTCTGAAAAGCAACGCCTCCGGGTGGAGATGAAACGCCGCCGTGCAGAACTCACACACAATCTGGTGCGTGAGGCGGCCTATGCTGGAGCGAATGCGCTCTTTAATCCTCGTCTGATGAATCTGTTCAATCGCTTTAACGGGTTCGCTTCTTATATGAGCATTGGGAATGAATTCCCAACAGATCGTATTCATCACGAGATCTTTCGCGCAAATGCACCGCTTTGCATTCCTTATTTCCAGCCCGACTTTCGGAGTTACGCATGGTCGGCCTTCGCGCCGTCTGATGCGCTGATTGCCGGAAATATGGATATTCCGGAACCTGCCAACCCACGTATTGCTGACCCTGCCGCGATTGATGTTGCCCTCATTCCAGGGCTTTGCTTTGATGTGTGTGGAGGGCGTATCGGCTATGGCGGTGGTGTCTACGACCGGTTGTTACCCAAATTGCGGGCCGGCACATTGCGCGTCGCATTGGCGTTTGACTTCCAAGTCGTCAGTACAGATTTGCCACAGGAAGCGCATGATTTGAAGATGGACTACATTGTTACTGAAAAACAATGGATTGATTGTCGGCTTGCCCGACGATTAAGGAGAGTACGGAATGGCTAAAGTTGCAGTGATTGGGGCAGGGCATGCTGGCGTAGAGGCCGCTTTTACATTGGCGAAAGCTGGTGCGCAGGTGACGCTCTATAGCAATGAGGCTGTTATGCCATACTTTCGTCCACACCTGATTGGGGTCTCGTTCGGCCAAACTGCGCCGGATGCCATCGCCATGAAGCCCGCTGCACTCTATGAACACGCCGGGAGCCAGTTGTTGCATCAGAGTGTTACCCAATTTGATGTCGCTAAGCGTGTGGTGAATGGACAATCGTATGACGGAATTATTGTGGCGCAGGGCTCAATACCGTTTGTGCCGTCTTTCCGTGGGGATGGCGCACATCGTGTAAAGACGCTGTGGTGCATGGAGGATGCACTTGCGCTTCGTGCGCTTGCCAAACCCGATGCGTCGCTGGTCATTATTGGCGGCGGTGTTCTGGGCTTGGAGGCGGCCTTACGCGCACGTCTTGCAGGTATGCGCGTTACAGTGATTGAAGCGGCGCCTGTATTATTGGGCGGTTGTCTTGGTGGAGAAGGGGAGCGTGTCCTTCGTACAACATTAGAGGCGAAAGGTGTTACGCTCAAAGTAGGCGCTTCGGTAGCCGAAATATCCATGACGGAAGTGGTGCTCTCGGATGGCGAAAGGATTGATGCCAGGGTTGTTCTTTGTTCTGCCGGAGCCCGTCCCAATGTTGCTCTCGTTGCAGAATCGGGTCTTTCAATCGCCACGGGCCTTGCCACCCAGCCCGATTTATCGGTGGCGGATGGTGTCTATGCTGCTGGCGATTTGGCGCGACCTCAAGCGGGCCGTCCTGTCTGCTCGGTGATGCGAGCGATGCGTATGGGCGCATTGGCGGCACGTAATCTTTTGGCGCATTGGCAAAATGAGACCGTCCAACCGTGGGCAGAGATCGCTTTAC
>JAFTHG010000072.1 GCA_017457555.1 Kiritimatiellia bacterium
GGCTCTTCCAGAACTATCAGGGCAATACCGCTTGGCTCGGCAATAACAATCACACCTTACGGGGTTATCAGAACACCCTGCTTCGCGGCCCGATTTGTCAGGATATGGGCGAAGCTAAGGTGATTCGTCAGTCCTCCGCTTACCTCGGTGAACTCTGCCTGGACTGGAATGCAGAAAAGATTCTGCTCTCCTCCGGAGATGAAAAAGATGGACCGTGGGGCATCTACGAAGTCAATATTGATGGTTCCAACTGGAAAAAAGCCTACGAAGACCCTAATCCGGAAGTTGACTACTACGATGCCTGTTACCTTCCGGACGGACGAATCATCACCACCGCCACCATCGGTTTCAATGGCGTGCCGTGCGTTTCCGGCGGTGACTATGTGGCCAACCTTCAATTGATTGAGAATGACCGCAAGACCGCCCGCCGCATCACCTTTGACCAAGATATCAACTGGAACCCGGAAGTCTATCCGAATGGACGCGTCGTCTTCTTACGGTGGGAATATACCGACTCGGCGCACTACTTCTCGCGCGTGTTGATGACGATGAATCCCGATGGCACCGACCAGCAGGAATTCTACGGATCCAACAGTTACTGGCCCAATGCCGTCTTCTATCACCAGAACATCCCCGGCAGCTCCACAAAGTTTGTCGGTATCGTCACCGGTCACCACGGTGTTGCCCGTAAAGGTGAATTGGTGCTCTTTGATGTGGCCAAGGGACGTATCGAAACGCAGGGCGCAGTTCATAAATTCCCCTTCCGTGGTAAGCCGATTGAAAACATCACCAAGGACCAGCTGGTTGATCACATCAAACCTTACTTCCTCCACCCCCGCCCACTCAATGATGAAGTGATTCTTGCCGCAATGCAGGATGATGGCGGCTCTCCGTGGCGTATCGTATTGGTGGATATCTATGACAATGTGCTCACCCTCTGGGAAGCACCCGATGCCAACTATTACGAACCCATCCCTCTGAAGAAGCAACCGCTCCCCGCTTACCGCCCCGATATGGTGGATCTCTCCAAGAAAACCTGTAATGTCTATATGGCCAATGTCTACCGAGGCCAGAAGACGTTGGATGGCGTTCCGAAGGGCAAAGTAAAGAAATTGCGCGTCTTCAACTACGAATATGCCCCCCGTCATGCAGGTGGTCACTATGCCATTGGTATGGAAGGACCGTGGGATGTCCGCATTCTGCACGGTACCGTGGATGTTGAAGAAGACGGCTCGTGTATGTTTGAATTCCCGGCCAACACCCCTTTGAGCGTCCAACCGCTCGACGAAGAAGGGCGCGCCTTACAGATGATGCGTTCGTGGCTTGTAGGTATGCCGGGCGAAACAATCAGTTGTATCGGCTGCCATGAAAGTCAGAATGCCGCCGCACCTTCCGGCCAGCCCACCGCTGCTGCCCGTAAACCGCCGCAAAAGATTCAGCCGTGGTATGGCGAAAAGCGCGGCTGGAGCTTTGACCGTGAAGTGCAGCCCCTGCTCGATCGTAAGTGCGTTGGCTGTCACAATGGCTCGCAAGCCACCAAGACGAAACTCGGCACTCCCACGCCGGACTTCTCCTATCGCCCGAATGGTTGGGGTGGATTCAGTGGATCCTATCTGGCAGTGCACCCCTATGTCCGTCGTAATGGCCCGGAAGGCGACTACCACGTCCTCACACCATTGGAATTCAATGCCACGACCTCCGAACTCATCCAGATGTTGAAGAAGGGCCACCACGGCGTCACCCTCACCAAGGAAGATTGGGATCGCCTCTATACGTGGATTGACCTCAATGTCCCCTACTTCGGCACATGGACCGAACGTGGTGCCAAGCAGCATTACATCCAGAGCCGTCGCGACTATGAAAAGCGTCTCGCGTCATTGGACTATGACCCCGAAGTCATCCTCAATCCCTACAAACCCGGCGCCGTCGCTTTTGAAGCCCCGGCTTCCCGTGAAACGATTCCCGAAAAGGATGCACCGGCTGGATGGCCCTTTGATGGTGCAGCCCGTCAGGGTGCTCGTGAAACCATTACACTGAATGTCGGCGGCGATCAGCAATTGCAGTTGGTGAAGATTCCCGCTGGCGCCTTCATGATGGGCTCCAATGCCGAATCACCCGCCGAAGCTCCGGCACACCCCGAAACGATTACCAAGCCGTTCTATATGGGCGTTACGGAAATCACTATGGGCATGATGCAGCAGTTTGACCCCACCTTTGAAAATGGTGTCTACGAGATGCACTACAAAGATCAGGTGCGTCGCGGTTACTTTGTGAACGACCCCGACTTCCCTGCTATCCGTGTGAGTTACGACAAGGCTGTGGCTTTCTGCGAATGGCTCTCCAAGAAGACTGGAAAGACCGTTCGTCTACCCACCGAAGCTGAATGGGAATACGCTTGCCGCGCCGGAACCGATACGCCTATGAACTACGGCGATTATAACACCGACTTCTCTACACATGCCAACCTCGCAGACGTGACGATGAAGCGTCTTGCCGTGCATGGCATTGACCCGCAGCCGATTCGCAACCCGGACCGCTTCTGGGACTACGAACTGAAAGATCCGCGTTTCTATGACAAGGTGCTTCACCTGGCCAAGGTTGGCTCCTATGCACCGAATGCCTTCGGGCTGAAGGATATGCATGGTAACGTGGCAGAATGGACTAGTTCGCCCTTCGTTGCCTATCCCGATGGAGCAGACAGCGAAGCCTACGACCCGGAATTGCGCGTCATCCGCGGCGGTTCGTGGTATCAACGCCAGCATCGCGCCACCTCGGCCTGGCGCTGGGGCTACCCGATGTGGCAGCGCCCCTACAATGTTGGCTTCCGCGTTGTCGTGGAAGACTAATCCACTCCACTCTGAAAATAGAGCGGCGTTCGTTGGAACGCCGCTCTATTTTTTTACTTAGCCCCCTTTATCCGATTACACATCAGGCACAACATCTGACAGTTTGCGGCAATCGTGCGCCCACCCTCCCGCCACGGTTGAATATGATCCGCCTCCATCTCTTCCAATTCAAAAACCTTCCCGCAATGAGAACAAACACCATTCTGTCGTTCAAAAACTTCACGTTTGGTATTCTCGTCAAATATCCGCAAGTCCAAATGGCGTTCATCGTGGTCAAACACATATTCGTAAATACCACTCTTCTTCACCACATCACTGTCTTTCATCAGGCGGCAGACCTCCGCTTCAAGCGCAGCCACATCCAACGTGCGTTCGTGATACTTCCGGTAAAGTTTTCCCCAATCCACACTCTTCATCTCTTTTCGGACCTTTGGGAAGGTCGCCTGTACCCATTGAATCACGTTATGAAAGTGCAGCCAAAGTTGATTCGCATTGGGGTCATGCTGATGTGTTGCCAAATAACCCTCGCCACATCCATTTGATATCCAATTCAATGCCGTCTTAAGAAAGTCCTGACGATTGACCTTTCCGCTCACATACTTGTTGGCAATTTGATAGGCTGCACAGCCATTCTTACTGAAATAACGCTTTGCATCCATCACAAAGGGACCGCAATACACCGCATTCAACAACTCCTGATCATTTAGTTGCTCCCCGGCAATATTGATAATACGGAACCACGCCAACTTCTCACTATCCGTCCCCTTACACACATAAATCATCAATTCATAGTTCAGAATCTTTTCCTGTTCGTCAGGTTTCAGATTGTGGAAATACCGCATATCATGAGCGAAGTCGCCGTTAATGTACTGACATAAACTCAACGTACGCTGCTGACCGTCAATCACCTCAAACGTGCCATCTTCCCGATCTGCCCAATACATCACATTTAACGGATACCCCTCCACGACAGAGTTAATCACTGCCATCCGTTGCTTGTCATTGTAAATGAACTCCCGTTGATACGCCGGCCGGATATCCAGTATCCCACCATAACCAACCACGCCAGCCTCTGCGCTATCCTTATAACCAGCCGTCAAAGCCTTAACCGTAATCTTCTGTAAGTCAATTTGCATAATTACTCCTCTACAAGGGTATTCCGTTTTTGAATGAGAATCCTTGCATACGTTTCTTTACCATTAATTGTGAAGCGTTTCCCATAATTAGGATTATCTTCTACGTATCGATCTAATCCAATGATGGTGAATTGTTTAGGATTGTATACTGTCAAAAAAGTTATTGGCACCCCCATTTTTCCCTTATAATCGACAGGAATATTGACGTTTTTACCCACCTCTATCGCATCATAATTGTCATACTCTGGGTATTCTTCTGGTGTATAATGCTTATACAGAATTAAATCTTCATGGCGTTTCGCATGATCAAGATTCGTGAACCAACAAATATTACCCAAAGAGCGCCACTTTTGCCCATCCAAATCTTGCCAATACCGAGTCGCCCGTGGAGAAAAATAGTGCGGAACTTTAAAAGACATATCCCCACATTTATTTCCCAACCAAATCTTATCTGCCTTCAACAACGCAAAAATTTCTTTGTAAGTAACTGCATTTTGACTTCCAATAATTAGGAACTTTTTGTTGTATTCAATCAACTGCGCTAC
>JAFTHG010000073.1 GCA_017457555.1 Kiritimatiellia bacterium
AGGATTGTGTTAGAAAAAGGTTTTATGGCTTGACTATTTTTGATTTGAAGCGTATCATAACCTTATTCATACTTAAGGCAGGAAATTATGCAGGAAAAACTGGCAGCCTTTTTGGAATATGTAGACCATCATGTGATGCATCACGGCGGTTCGTTGGACGCTTTGACGCACAAAACATGGTTGGAAGATCTCAAAATCGTTGGACAAGATGTCCTTTCTGTACTCCACTTTGACGCATCAATGATTGTGCTTACAGCGTTGATTCTCTGTGCAATCGCATGGTTCGGCAGAAAAAAGATTGGACGCATTCCACAAGGACTTGGCACCGTACTGGAAAGATATGTGCTTTTTGTTCGTGATGAATTCGTTTATCCAAACTTTGGCGGTGCGGAGTATGGGCGACGCTATATTCCCTTCTTCTGCTCAATTTTTCTTTTTATTTTAATTGCCAATTTATTAGGGTTAATCCCACTTTTTACATGCGCAACGGGTAACATCAATGTTACTGGTGCATTGGCAACAATTTTTCTTTTTATTGCAGTTGCAGGCACCTTGCGTCAGGGTGGTGCCCACGCATTAGTCCACGCACTCCTTCCCTCCGGACTTCCCGGCCCGATGCGCCCTTTCATGTTCTTCATGGAAGTCGTCTCACTCTTTTCGCGAACCTTTGCACTGATGATGCGTCTCTTTGCCAATATGCTCGGCGGTCACGTGGTACTTTATGCAATGGTTTCGCTCACAGCTATCTTCGGGGCGGTTGCAGCGCCCTCGCTCGCGATTGCGATCTGCCTCTATCTCTTTGAAGTCTTCGTAGCCCTCTTGCAGGCTTACGTTTTCACAATCCTTTCTGCAATTTTTATTGGGATGATGGTTCATCCTCAACATTAACGTACTACTAAACTAAGGAGTTCATCATGAGTCCTATCGGAGCAGGTATCGCCGTTCTTGGAGCTGGTATTGGTATTGGTCTCGCAGCCTATGGAGCACTTACCGGCATGGCTCGTCAGCCTGAAATCGCTGGAAAATTTCAGACGGCAATGATTATCGCCGGCGCTCTTGTGGAAGGTGTCGCCCTTTTCGCCGTTGTGGTCTGCCTCATGAAGTAAGAGTGACGCAATGGCAACCGAAACCCAATCTGTTACTGAGCAGCCCATCCCGGAGCAACACAGTTCCGGAGGGGGTGTCTTGGAATTCAACGGCCAGATGGTGCTGTTGACTTGGGTGGCCTTTTCAATTGCAGCACTCCTTTTGGCAAAACTGTTGTGGAAGCCGATTCTGAACTTCGTTGAGGCGCGCGAAACCGAAATTAAGGATGCGCTTGATGATGCTCAGAAAGCACGGCAATCGGCCGCTGAGGCTGATGTTGCAGCAGAAAAAACCATTGAACAGGCGAAATTTGAAGCCCGTAAGTTAGCCGATGAACAGGCTGCCGCCGCCCGTCAGCTGATTGCGAAGATGGAAGAAGACGCCCGTGAAGCCATTGCCCAACGTAAAAAGGCCGCCGAAGCGCAACTTCAGACCGAGCGTGAGGATGCGCTCCGCCGTCTGAATGAAAGTGCTGGCGCAGAAATTGCTGGCGCATTGGAGCGCATGCTCCCTGGTATGCTCACCGACAAGCAACGTCAGGACTATCAGGAAAAGATTGCTGCCGACATCCGCTTTAACTGATTTTGAAAGACTGCCGTATGTATTACGACGAAGCTGTCATCCGCCCCTATGCCCGTGCGCTTGTGCTCGCAGCACAAAATCTCGGCATCTTGGCGCGTGTTCGTGGTGACATGGAAGCCTTGCAGGATCAGTGGGAGGGGTCGAAGGAACTGCGTGACTGGTGCAATACGGCACGCAGTCTCCCTAAAGCCGCCCATGCAGAAATTGTCCATGCGCTCTGGGGAGACACCATGGCGCGTCCGACAATGGTGCTTCTTGAAGCGCTTTCAACTGCAGGGCTTTTGTCTGCGATTCCACAAGTCATTTGTGTTTTCCGCCGCTTTGCGGATCGCACCGAAGGACGTGTCACGGTGGAGTTTGTCTTTGCGGTAGCACCCTCAAAGGCATTACTGATGTCCTTATCCGAACGCGCCATCGCTGCTTACGGTGAGCAAACACAGATTCGCGTCCGCACGGATGCTGATTTGGGAGCCGGTTTCATCATTCGGGCCGGCAATACGCAAATTGACGCCTCCCTGAAAGGACGCTTGGCACGTCTGCGCCAACTCTTTGCCTGAAAACTTTAACGTGTGTGTCACCAATTCCCAGACACACGAACCTCATTAAATGGATTGTCTATGAAGACGCAATTGAAACCCGATGAGCTTTCTGCCCTGCTCCGTCAGCGCATGGAACAAGCCGACAAGCCGGTGGACACCACTGAATTCGGCACTGTTTTAAGTGTGGGTGACGGTATCGCTCGCGTGGATGGTTTAACGAATGTCATGTATAACGAACTCGTTGAAACCGAAAATGGCGTAGCAGGTCTTGCATTGAACCTTGAAGAAGATGTGGTCGGTGTGGCCGTTTTGGACAGCGATGTCAACGTTCGTGAAGGGGATCGCTTCCACAGAACAGGCCGAGTCGTTTCTGTGCCGGCCGGCCCTGCACTCACAGGTCGCGTGGTTGATGCATTAGGACGTCCATTAGATGGCAAAGGTCCCATCATCGCTGACACCGAGATGCCGGTTGAAGCTGCGGCCGCATCCATTGTGGAACGTCGCAATGTTGACACACCGATGCAGACGGGCCTGCTGGCAATCGATGCACTCACGCCCATTGGCCGTGGTCAGCGTGAATTGATCATTGGCGATCGTAAGACTGGTAAAACCACCATTGCCGTTGATGCGATCCTCAATCAGAAGGGCGGTGACGTCCACTGTTTCTACGTCGCCATCGGTCAAAAACTCTCAACCGTGGCTGCGCTTTGCAAGCAATTGGAATCTGCCGGCGCCATGGCCTACACCACTATCATTGTAGCCGGTGCCTCCGATCCTGCGCCATTGCAGTATCTCGCCCCCTACTCTGGATGCGCGATGGCTGAATACTGGATGAATCGTGGCGGTCACGCACTGGTAATTTATGATGACTTGACCAAGCATGCACAGGCGTATCGCCAGATCTCCCTGCTCTTGCGCCGTCCGCCGGGACGTGAAGCTTTCCCCGGCGACGTCTTCTATCTCCACAGTCGTCTTCTGGAACGTGCCGCCCAGCTCTCCGATGAAAAGGGTGGCGGCAGTATGACTGCGCTCCCCATTGTTGAAACGCAGGCAAATGACATTTCGGCTTACATCCCGACAAACGTCATCTCCATTACCGATGGGCAGATCTTCCTTGAAGCAAGCCTCTTCCACCAAGGGCAGCGCCCTGCCATCAACCCAGGCATCTCGGTTTCCCGTGTGGGTGGCGATGCACAGGTAAAGGCGATGAAGAAGGTCGCCGGTCCCCTCCGCGTCTTGCTCGCACAGTACCGCGAGTTGGAAGCTTTCACCTCCTTCTCCTCAGACTTGGATGCCGGCACCTTGGAGCAATTGGCCACAGGTCGCGCCCTCATGCACTCCATTCGCCAAATGCCGGGCAGCCCCAAATCGGTCGCAGAACAGGTTGCCATCCTTTATGCCGGCACCAATAAGTGGTTGGCCGACATTGCAGCAGTCCGTCTACCGGAAGCCTTGAAGGCTCTTGCTACCGCACTTGAAACCTCTAAGACCGGCCAAACGTATGCTCAACGTTTCCGTGAAAGCCCCGTTTTGGATGACGAATTGAAGGGCTTGCTGGATACGTTGATGCAAGAAGTGCTCACGGCTTACAATCCAAAGAGGAAGTAATCCATGCCCAGTTTGCGCGAATTTAATGAGCGTCTGGCGTCCATGGCAAGCATGCGCCGCGTGACCAGCACGATGAAGTTGGTCGCCGGTTCGCACTTGCATCGGGTGCAAAGTGACCTCTCGCGCCCGGAAAACTTCACCCGTGCACTTGCAGCGCTCATCCCGATTATGCAGCAACCGCGCTTCGCAAACCACCGTTTACGGCAGCCACCACCTGAGAAAAACAGCCGCATTCTACTCGTTGTGATGAGTGCCGATCGCGGTCTTTGTGGCGGTTTTAATTCAGCCGTGGTGCGTTCCGTGCGCGATTTTCATGCTGCTCATGGCGATCGTGCCACAAAGATTGACCACCTCTATGTGGGTCAGAAGGCGGCCAATGCACTGAAAAGTGAATATCCGGGCATTTTTGACCATGTGCTCCCGGCATCAAGTCACCCCACCGTGACCGATTCTGACCGCGTGGCAAAGTTGGTAATGCGCGTCTTTTTGTGGAAGATGTATGACGAAGTGTGGTTGATTTCCAACCACTTTGTCAACTCAATGACCAATGATTGTCGCACCGAACGTCTCCTGCCAGATGCACGTCCTCCTGTTCCAAAAGTAAAGGTAGAGCCTATGCCCCTGCCACGCCTTCTGGAACCCAATGACAATCGTCTGTTGGAGAATCTGGCCTATCTCTGGATTCAACTCGTGCTCTACTACGCAATGTTGCATTCTGCTACAGGTGAACTCGCCGCACGCGTTATGGCAATGAATAACTCCACCATGAATCTCAATGCGATGGAGAAAGAATTGCGTACACGGCGTAACCGAGCCCGTCAGGCAGCAATTACGAACGAACTTACTGAAATCGTCTCCGGCGCAGAAGCGCTGAAATAAGGATTATCCCCATGGCAGACTCCACTCTCGCAAAAACAGAAGAGAATATCGGCAGCGTCATTCAGGTAATGGGCGCAGTTGTCGACGTGGAATTCCCCTCCGGCATCCGTCCACGCCTCTTGACGGCACTGCGAACAACGAACCCGCTCCTGGATGACAAGCCCTACAACCTCGTGCTCGAAGTGGCTCAGCACCTCGGCGACTGCCGTATCCGCGCCATTGCAATGGGCTCGACGATCGGCTTGGTGCGCGGTGCCCCCGTAAAAGACCTCGGTCGCCCCATGGCAATGCCGGTTGGTAAAGGAACTCTCGGCCGCGTGATGAACCTCCTCGGTGACGGCATTGACGGCAAAGGTGACGTGGTTTGCGAAAAGCGTGACCCGATTCACCGTGAGCCCCCAGCCTTTACTGAACAAAGCCCCGATGCCGAAATCCTCGTCACCGGCATCAAAGTGATTGACCTCCTCACCCCTTACCGCCGCGGCGGTAAGATTGGTCTCTTCGGCGGCGCAGGTGTGGGTAAAACCGTGTTGATTCAGGAATTGATTCACAATATCGCCATGGGGCACGGCGGTTACTCCGTCTTTGCCGGTGTCGGTGAACGTACCCGTGAAGGTACCTCGCTCTATCAGGAAATGGAAGAAGCCGGCGTCTTGGATAAGACCGCCATGGTCTTCGGTCAGATGAATGAACCACCGGGAGCACGTTCGCGCGTCGCTCTCTCGGCACTCACCGTGGCAGAGCACTTCCGTGACGAGATGAATCAGGACGTGTTGCTCTTCATTGACAACATCTTCCGCTTCACTCAGGCAGGTGCAGAAGTGTCAGCACTGCTCGGTCGTATTCCCTCGGCAGCAGGCTATCAGCCCTCCCTCTCCACTGAAATGGGCGAACTCCAGGAACGCATCACCTCCACCAAGGCCGGATCTATCACCTCCGTGCAGGCCGTCTACGTGCCGGCAGACGACTACACCGACCCCGCCCCGGCCACAACCTTCGCCCACTTGGATGCGACGACCGAGCTCTCCCGTGCCATTGTGGAAAAAGGCATCTACCCAGCCGTGGACCCCCTGACCTCCACCTCATCCATGCTCGACCCTGCCATCGTCGGTGAAGAACATATGCGTGTGGCCAACGGTGTCCAGCAATTGCTCCAACGTGCCAAGGAACTCACCGATATTATCGCCATCCTTGGTATGGACGAACTCAGCGAAAGCGACAAGATGACCGTTGCCCGTGCCCGTAAGGTGGAGCGCCTTCTCTCGCAACCCTTCCACGTGGCAGAGAAATTCTCCGGCATTCCCGGTCGCTTCGTCAAACTGGAAGACACCCTCCGCTCCTTCGCAGAAGTGCTGGACGGCAAGTGCGATGACCTCCCCGAAGCCGCCTTCTACATGGTTGGCTCCATTGATGATGTCCGTGAAAAGGCGAAAACCATCGCCCGCTGATAGGAACCCCACCCCATGTCCACCGGAACACCCTTCCACTTCTCCATTGAAACGCCCTCCGGCATCTTCATTGAAGGTGATGACATCACCTCGGTGGAAATTACAACCGATGTCGGCAAACTCGGCATTATGGCCCGACACGAACCCATCGTAGCTGCGTGCCCGCCCGGTTTAATGCGAATCTGCCAAGGTGGTGAATGGATCACCTTCCGCACCTCGCGCGCAATTCTGGTTGGCGACGGCACCACCGTCAAACTGCTGACACCGCTTGCCCGTCTTGCTGTGGGCTGAGAAACACCCCTATCCAAAACAACATAGAGGCCGTCCCCAAAAAGGATGGCCTTTATGTTCTTCCCCCTCCAGCCGCAATCCACCCCGGCACTCCGCCCCTGTTGCAACAGCAAGCGCACCACCAAACACCCACTTCAGCCCCCAAACCTGACACACCTGCGCCCTCTATGTGCGTCAGTTTCAGCCAAACTGACTTTCAGTTTCAGCCAAACCGACTTTCAGTTTCAGCCAAACTGATTTGCGGTTTCAGTCAAACTGATTTGCGGTTTCAGTCAAACTGATTGTCAGTTTCAATGAAACCGAGTTGCAATTTCAATGAAACTGATTTGCGGTTTCAATGAAACTGAGAGCTGCTTGCGACTTAGTTCATCCTATTTTAGGGCCTCCGCTTGCCAAAAACAAAGCCTCATTCCCTCCCAACTCAGCCCCATACCACACTCTTACCGAATGCAACACGCCACGATTGCACCCCTTATGCACGCTCATTTCAGGTAATAACCGCTTTCAAAACGGTGTCCGCACAGCCCACTTCCGCAAAACCATTCTGACACTCCTCCTCCAACAG
>JAFTHG010000074.1 GCA_017457555.1 Kiritimatiellia bacterium
GGAATGCCGAAAAGGAAGGTACGTGTAGAATTTGAAAAGAACTTACAGTAGTTCTCAGGGAGGCGAGTAAATTGTAGCGTAAAAGGGGATAGAGGTCGCGTTGAGTGTTTGAGAGATTTGATTGGGCGGATTTATAATTGTGAGGGGCGTAGTAAGAGGTGAAGATACTGGTTGTTGGGAGTGATTACTGCTTGAAGGTTGATGAAATGGTGGTCTATTTGGGGATGGGAAGGGTGCCGGAATGTGGAGGATAAAACAAAAGGCTCTGCCATTGACAGAGCCTTTTGGGGATTGAATCTAAACAAATGTTAGTTCAATTTCTTTTTGCCTTCAAAATAGGCTTCAATTTCTTCAAGGGTGCGTCCCTTTGTTTCCGGCAGGAAGAAGACGGCGGTGATCCAGTAGATCACGGTGCAACCTGCACAGAAGAAGAAGATTGTGGAGTATCCCCAGTTTGCCACGACAGGCAGGAAGGTGCCGGCGATAACCGTGGAAACGCCCTGGTTGATCAGGAGTGCCACAGACATACCCACGGCGCGGATACGGTTGGGCATGAGCTCAGAGAGTGCCAACCAGACGCACACGCCAGGACCGACAGCGTAAGTGGCGATGAAGAGTGCGAAGAAGACCGTCACGAGCCAACCGTTGGTTGTGCCGGGCAAGGGGCCAACTTCGAAACTTTCAATCTTGAAGGTCTTGACCTTGTCGCCCTCGGTCTGCTGGGCAATCTTCACCGTGAGGTCATTCTTCCAAGCTTCTGCCTGTTTCTTGACTTCTGCGGCATATGCATTAGCAGCAGCGATATCTTCCTGTGTCGGGATGATACCTGCCGGCTTCGGCATTTCTGCTTCAGGTGCGAAAGGCTTCACAACCACGTTCTTGATACCAATACCGCCATCGTGGGAGTAAACAATCTTCACCTGTGCGCCTGCTTCAGGCACATCATAACCGGTCATTGCCTTGATTGCGATAGGATCGAGCACGGCATAGAAGTCGTATGCATTTTCCAACATCTTGCCGGTTTCCACGCCAGCCTTGAGTTCGGGTTCAGAAACCACCTTTGCAAGCGTCGGAAGCACGGGAGCCAACTTGTCGGTGGCGTCCGTCATCTTACGTTCAGAATTCCAGAAGAGGAATGCCACGCCGAGGAGACCGAGAATGATACCGGAAGTACCGATTGCGAGCAACATTTTACGGCCGAGACGGTCTACGAGGAACATCGCCACGAGCGTCATACCGACGTTAAGGAATTTCACCACGAGGTCGCCCCAGTTGGCGATTGCACCATCAAGACCTGCCTGACGGAGCACATCCACGATATAGGCCAGCACCGAGTTGATACCAGTTGCCTGGTTGCAAGCAAGAATGACTACTGCGAGCACGAAAGGAATGATGTACTTTTTCTGAAGGAGCGAATCTTTCGGTTTGTCTGCATCGGTGGCTTCTGCGGCAGGCTCTTCAGCCTTGTCCATTTCAGCGAGTTCCACCTGTGCTTGTTCAGGACCGCGGGAACGGGTGAGTGCAGCGAGAGCTGCATCCATTTTACCCTTCTTATAGAGCCAACGAGCCGATTCGGCGATGAAAACTGCGCCGATCGAGAAGATCAAGCCAGGAACTGCACAGACCCAGAAGATGGCCTTCCAAGCAAATTCCATGGCAGCGAAAACGTTGCCACCGGTTGCTTTCACGCCATCCACGTAGGATGCGCA
>JAFTHG010000075.1 GCA_017457555.1 Kiritimatiellia bacterium
ATCCGTGACAGCAATGCTTTCCAATGTGATGGCATTCTTCAACGAAGCGGCATAGGCAGTCGTCTTGTCATACGCAGCGGCGAGAGCGAAATCCTGCTCCATCGGCGAGACCCACCCCACGGCATTGAAAACACCCACGGTCGCAGTCTGCGCCGGCAACCATGCATTGGCAAAGGTATTTTCAAACAAACGCGGCTGGGAATACTGATTCACCGCCAGGAAAGCGCGGTAGTGATCAGGATTAAACATCCCATTGGCACCGGCGAACATCATTTCGAGCACGCGGTTACCGCCGGCAACACTCATCTCCATCCCATTACGCATCGCCACTTCACGCGCTGCGACAATCTTCCAATTCTGACGGCGACGCACCTGCCAGTTATCACTATTGCGGGCATCTCCGCGCATCAACGCTGCAAAGATTTGACTCCGCTGCGGCAGATAATAGGCCGCCTGACCATCCAGAATAATCGCAGTCTGTGCGGCATCTTCCAGCACCTTGCGCGGCACTGCGGTGTCACCCAGATAACCGGCCACCGATTCATTCTGCATCGGCGAACCCACGCAGGAGTCCATCACCACAAATGCGAACACCATCAACAGGGCCAGAAAGCCCCATAACAACTTACTCTTAATAAGACGCGTGAAATGATAAATAAACATTTTCGTTACAATTCAATGTGTTGTTTTTAATATTGTCTTAGAAAGCCCGCTTCGGCCTTATCTCAGAACATTTCGTCATCGCCGAAATCATCCATGCTGTCGTCTGCCGACGTGTCGGATGCTTCGTCTTCCGTTTCTTCCGTATCCTCGCCATCACCCTCTTCCTCTTCAGGAAGCAGTTCGCCAAGCAAATCACCGGTGGCATACTCGTCACCGCGATTTTCCACGTAACAGAAGTAGTTCTTTGCCTTACCGTCAGCATACAACGTCAGCACCGAAACCACCCAATTATCCGAACCGGGATTCTTTGCGCGTGTGATTTTCACCACTGCGCCGGGAGTCAACGCAAAATCAATCGTCTTATCACCGCCCATCGAAAGAGCAGTCGCCACGCTACCGGAAGTGCCCTCCAAGCGCGTATCACGGAAAACCTTACCGCTTGCAGTCTGCGTTTCAGCGTCTGCCGAGAGAAACGCATTCGCCTGCGTCATATCCGCCATCTTGTAGTGCAGTCCACCAAAGACTGCCGTCCCCGAAAGCGTGCGGAAAGCAAAATCATCATCCTCAATCGTCCCGCCGGTAATTTCACCCACGTGCAGCTTGGCCGTACCCTGAATCGAGGTGAAAGAGCCCATCGGCGTCAACACCGTGAACTGACCTGCCTGTGCACGCTGATCCACAGAGAGATTCACATCACCACGGGAAACATCCAGCACCACCTTCTGGAACATATCCGAAGCCATCGGCTTCACCACGGCAGGCCCCTTCACCACGGCAAAGGACAAATCGTTAAACCGCAGACGGCACTTCACACCCTCATCCAGCGTAAACTGCGTGCCATACGGATAAGCCTTGTAGCAAACGCCCGCTTCAGGCGACTTACCGGGCTTTTGCACCGTCAGACCTCCCTGCTCCAGTGCCAAAACCTGAACCGACGGCTCAAAACGAACCATCTTCATTTCCAAATCATCGTGTGCATACACCGCCGTTACACCCAGCATCGCGCCGAGAACGACTGACAACATTCCATTCCGAGCCATCACTTAGCTCCTTTCTGAAAAGAGGACGAAACAATCATCTATTCCTTATAATAGCAAGCA
>JAFTHG010000076.1 GCA_017457555.1 Kiritimatiellia bacterium
CCCATGGCGAAACACCCGTCATTCAGCAAGATGGCGAGATCCCACTCATCTACGTTGGCGACCTTTGCGAAACCTTGTTGCAGTTTATCCAAACCGGTGAAGTAGCAGATGAACGCCCGATTGCCCATCGAAAGATCTGCCGGGTTTCAGAACTGTTAAACCGCTTTACAACCTTCAAAGAGACGTATTTCGCAAAAGGCGTCATCCCGCATTTGCAAGATGCCTTTGACATTCAACTCTTCAACACGTTTTGTGGCTACATTGATCACAACACCTTCTTCCCATTTCAATTAACAGCGCATACCGATGCCCGTGGTTCATTCGTTGAAACACTGCGGTTGGAAGGTCTCGGTGGACAAGTATCATTCTCAACCACAAAGCCCGGTATCACGCGTGGCAACCACTATCATACGCGAAAAATTGAACGCTTTGCCGTCATTAAAGGGAAAGCACAGATTCAATTACGCCGTGTTGGAACCGATGAAACCTTAACCTTTATCCTTGATGGCACCTCTCCGGCCTTTGTTGATATGCCCGTTTGGGCGACTCATAACATCACCAACATTGGAGATGATGACCTTTACACGCTCTTTTGGATTAATGAATTCTACAATCCGGATGACCCTGACACCTTCTTTGAGGAAGTTTAACCATGAGTAAATCCAAACTGAAAGTCATTTCAATCGTTGGTACGCGACCGGAAATCATTCGCTTGGCAGCGGTAATCAAACGTCTGGAAGCCCATGTTGACCACAAAATGGTGCACACAGGGCAAAACTATGACTACGAGCTCAATCAGATTTTCTTTGAAGATTTAGGGCTTCGCAAACCAGATTACTACCTCAATGTGGACACCTCCTCACTGGGACACGTCTTGGGAGAAACTTTAATTCGCGTGGAAGAGGTCTTCAATCAGGAACAACCCGACGCCGTACTCATCCTTGGCGATACAAATGCCGCCATCGCAGGGATAATGGCCAAGCGCATGAAGATTCCAATTTACCACATGGAAGCCGGTAACCGTTCGTTTGATTTAAATGTACCGGAAGAAATCAATCGTCGCATTATTGACCATATTGCCGACTTCAACTTGGTCTATACCGAGAATTCACGCCGCCACCTCCTGAGCGAAGGATTGCCCCATCGCCATGTCTACGTGACCGGATCGCCCATGTATGAAGTCTTAATGCAACACATGGAGAAGATTCAGGCCTCCACCATCCTTCAGACACTCAATCTGGAAAAAGGGAAGTATTTTATCGTCAGTTGCCACCGGGAAGAAAATGTAGACTTCCCAACCAACCTGAAGAAAATCATCACCTTCCTGAATGCCATCGCTGAGAAATACGATTTGCCTGTTGTCGTTTCAACGCATCCCCGGACACGGAAGCGTATTGAAAGTTTAGGCGATATCCATATTGATCCGCGCATTCAATTCCTCAAACCCTTTGGCTTCTTTGATTACAACGCACTGCAATTAAATGCCAAATGCGCCATTTCGGATTCTGGAACCATCAGCGAAGAATCCTCAATGCTCAACTTCCCTGCCATCACCATCCGACAGGCACTGGAACGTCCGGAGGCTATAGATGCCGGTACCATTATCTTGACAGGATTGGATCCAGACACCGTTCTGGATGCCATTGATCTGGTTCTTGCCGAATTCGCAGCCAATGGTGGCGCCTATGACCGCATCTGCCCGGAATATCAAGTCACCAACACCTCCTGGCGCGTCCTCAAATTGATCCTCGGCACCGCCAAACTCGCCAACCGCTGGCGCGGCATTGAACAAAAACACTAAACACTCCTCATAGTTTCAACGATGAAAGTCTTACTTGTCAGTCTCATTTTTAACCCTGACAATGTTTCTACAGCCCAAATTTGGTCTGGTATAGCGACAGATTTAAGAAATGCGGGTCATGACATTCTTGTTATTACCACTACCCCACACTTCAATCGTGACGTAAGTTTGGAAGCAGCCCAACCACTACATTCATGGATTGGAAAACTTATCCAACGTAGTTATTATAACTCCATTCCCGTCTATCATATCTGGATGCCTTCCAAACATATTTGGACTCCAATACGATTACTCTCATGGATCGCATTTCATATTATCAGCACATTACTTGGTTGTATTTTACGTTTTAAACCAGATATTGTTATTGCTCCATCACCACCTCTTACAATTGGTCTCTCTGCGTGGGCCATTGCTCTTGTAAGACGAGCACATTACATCTACAACGTGCAAGAGCTTTACCCTGACATTGCCGTGAATCTTGGCGTAATACGTAATCAATATATCATTCGTTTCTTTAGGAAGTTAGAACGTTTTATTTACGAAAAGGCTGTCGCCGTCACCTCTATTACACCAGCAATGTGTGCACTTATAGCACAACGGACTCATCCTTCAAAAGTCCATCTAATTCCTAATTTTGTTGATTTAACAGATGTTAAAACTGTTGCACGTGAGAATGCGTTCGCAAAAGAACACCATCTCACAGATAAATTTGTTATCACTTATGCTGGCAATATGGGCATCCCCCAAAATTTGGAAGTTTTAATCAATTTAGCACAACTTATTCCCTCGATTACCATCCTATTTGTCGGTGATGGTGGTGATGCAAATCGCCTAAAGCAGATTGCAACAGGCTTATCCAATGTCCGCTTTGTTCCATACCAACCACTCTCACGAATGCCTGAAATCTATGCATGTAGTGATTTATTCTATGTAGGTCAAGATCCTAAAGCATGTTCAGACGGTATACCTAGTAAAATATATCGTATTTTAGGTAATAAGAAACCGCTTCTAATTAAGACTGCTCCCTCTTCTGATTTGGCAAGATTCAGTTACGAATCCCAAAGTGGCATCCTCATTCCAGACGACTTATCCAATTTTGTTGCTGAGTTTAATGAATTCATTACCAACCGTGCGTTATTGCAGAAAATGGCTGAAAATGGTTTGAATTATGTTTCAACTGTTTTTTCCCGCCCCTTGATTAGCCATCAATACGAAACACTTTGCAAAACGGTTATGTCCAAATGAGTACTTTGATTTTAATTACTGGCGCTTATGGATTCGTCGGAAAAAACCTTTGCCAATATCTTGTTGCAAATGGCTATCAGTGTGATGCGCTTGATTTAGCAGAATCTGTTTGCGATGCTGTTCCATATCGCCACCATTACACATGGGATAACCTTGATTTATTATTGCCACACTTAAAAAAATATGCTGCAATTATTCATCTTGCAGGTAAGGCACATGATCTTAAAAACGTCAGCGATCCTCAGTCTTATTTTGACATTAATGTTGGATTGACAAAGAAAATTTTTGATTTAACGCATCAGCAAGTCGCGAAATTCATTTACTTTTCAACGAGTAAAGTCCTTGATTCAACCACTCCGTATGCCGAATCTAAACGAGAGGCTGAACATTATCTCGCCGACCAAGCCATTATCTTACGCCCTGCAATGATTCATGGTCCGGGGAATAAAGGCAACTTGAATTTACTATGGAAAATTACTCAATACCATTTTCCATGGCCTTTGGCAGCTTTTGAAAATAAGCGTTCATTCGCTTCAATTGATAATATTTGTGCTGTCGTTTTAGCCCTTATTCAACGTGGTAAAAATGGCATCTACACTGTTGCGGATGATACTCCTCTTTCAACAAACCAAATTATTCAAATGATGGCGTCTGTACAAGGACGCAAAGCTCACCTGTGGCGAATCCCAAAAGCAATTATGCGCTGGTGTTCTAAGGTGGGTGACCTATTTCATCTTCCGTTAAATTCCGAACGCCTCCACAAATTAACAGAAGATTCACTTCTTGACAATACTTTGCTGAAAAAGCATCTAAATTGGGATACTATGCCAATAGATGCGATTAATGGTATGTTCAAGACACTCCAATCATTCAAATCCGGAGAATCGCGATGAGCTGTTATCCTTTCGTTAAACGCCTGATTGACATTATCCTTTCAGCAATTGCTATTCTCATTCTCTCTCCTCTTTTACTTCCAATTATGCTGATCCTTAAATGTACTGGAGAGCATGACATTTTCTATGGACAGTGGCGTATTGGATTACACAATCAACCTTTTAGAATTTGGAAATTCGCCACAATGTTGAGAGCCTCTCCCTCTATGACTGGTGGCTTACAGACCACACATGGTGACCCAAGAGTTTTACCTTTTGGGAAATTCTTGCGTAAAACAAAGATTAATGAAATCCCACAAATCTTTAATATTTTCCTTGGCGATATGTCAATCGTTGGCCCAAGACCTCTTGTAGACAAAACATTCGCTCCTTATTCATCCAAAGTAAAAGAACGTATCTATACCGTACGCCCTGGTTTAACAGGGATTGGCAGTCTTATTTTTCGCGATGAAGAAACCATCCTGACGAACTCTCCTCTCCCTGTTGACGAATGTTATGAGAAGGAAATCGCTCCTTATAAAGGTGCGCTTGAAATGTGGTATCTTGACCACATTAGTCTTTGGACAGACATTAAGTTAATCTTTGCCACTGCATGGGTTGTTCTTTTTCCAAAAAGCACACTTGTACTCCGTTGGTTTAAGGACCTACCTGTACGATAAAGGAGCTAAACATGTTAGCATTTGACATTGAACAATTTATTCGTACTTCCGTAACATATCGTAGTGAATCATTACTCGCTGCAGACTATCAACGATATTCGGAAACATTACACCAACGAATTAATAATAAACGTATTTTAGTCATCGGTGGAGCTGGAACAATCGGTTCAAACTATGTTAAAGCTGCACTTCGTCATTTTTCACCTGCGGCAATGGTTGTTGTGGATATTGACGAAAATGCATTAACGGAACTCACACGCGAACTCCGTGCCTCCTCTGACTACAAAGTGCCTGGAACGTATATAACCGAACCTATTGATTTAGGCTCTTCGCTTTTTGAACGTTTCTTCAAAGCTACAGGCCCCTTTGATATCGTTGCAAACTTCGCAGCTCGCAAACATGTTCGTGCAGAACGTGACCTCTTCTCCATTGAAGCCATGTGTGAAACAAATGCTTTTATGGCAAAGAAGTTACTTGATCTTCTTCTTGAGACCCCGCCTGAAGCTTTCTTTTGCGTTTCCACAGACAAGGCTGCCAATCCTGTCAATATTATGGGTGCCACAAAAAAATTAATGGAAGAAACGATTATGGCCTATTCTAATCTTCTTCCTATTAAAACTGCGCGTTTTGCGAATGTTGCTTTTTCAAATGGCTCCCTTCCGCAAGGGTGGTTACATCGAATCGCCAAAAAGCAACCGCTCTCCTGCCCTCTTGGTATTCGTCGTTATTTTGTCAGCCCTGTTGAATCAGGTGAACTCTGTTTATTTGC
>JAFTHG010000077.1 GCA_017457555.1 Kiritimatiellia bacterium
CAAAGGTGAGACCTTCGGTATTGGGGAAGAAGCAGGTTGCGCTCCATTTCCATCCCTGTTTGGGTAATTTAATCAGGATTTCATTGTGGCCTTGTTTGAGGGTGATACGCAGGGGTTTACGCATCATCCATGGTTCGTCCACCAAAGGCTTTTCACGGGTGGCGCGGCCTTGGAGACCGGGTTGTTTCCAGTGAGGAGGAGGAATGGGTTTGCCATTGAGCAGGATTTCAGCGCCTTTACCATTCCATTTGCCCACAACGAGGGCTTCCCTTTGTCTCATAAAAACTTCAACTTTTCTCATCCCGCCCTGCAAAATACAATTGAAGGCGTTTTAGTTGGCATCTATAATTGCATAAGAGCGTAATTCCGCTTCCGTTAGTAAGCAGGTAACATTGCCAACGCCCAGACGATCGCATCCCATCGCTAAAAAAGTTTCAGCTGTTTCACGGGTACGAATGCCGCCAGATGCCTTGACTTTAATTTTACCTTTTGCTGCGTTTAACATTGTTTTGACTGCATCGGGTGTTGCTCCGGCAGAGGCAAAACCTGTAGAAGTTTTGACAAAGGCTGCACCTGCTTTAATTGAAGCTGCGACGCCTTTTCGGATTTCTTGGGTAGAAAGAAGCGCTGTTTCCAGAATCACTTTGACTGGATGTGGCCATACCGCAGTGACAACGGCGTGAATTTCATCGGTGATACCTTCAAGGTCGCCATCTTTCAGTGCAGATACATTGATTACCATGTCAATTTCTTCTGCGCCATGGGCAACAGCTAATTGTGCTTCAAGAGTTTTGAGCGTAGGTAAGGTATTGCCATGAGGGAAACCTACTACAGCGGCAACAATAGTATTGCTGTCTGCGAGTGACTCTGCGGCAAACTTAACATCGCAACTCTTAACACAGAGGCACCCGATGTCTAATTGACGACAAAGTTCTGCTGCATGATGGATGTCCAACATTGAAGCTTCCGGTTTCAAGATGGCATAGTCTAATGTTTTTAAGAGTGCTTTTGCAGTCATAGAAAATCCTTTGGAGGAAGGTAAGGTTAGTTGGCGGAATTAGGAGGTGTGGGTTGTAAGCGCATGGTTATGACATGTGCTTCACCGGGATTGAGCGTGATTTGTCCATTCACATGATGCGGATTGGCTGGTTCAACACAAAGGAAGTGACGTGGCCCACCAAGCGAAACATCGCTCAGGTCACAGTCAAGAGCCGGGTGCCAAACGACGACAGCTGAGGTGTCATCTGCGGTGATGGCTAAAAGACGCTCCATATCCGGATCGCTGATAATCGCTACCAAATCGGTTTTCGGATAGACGTGGTCGTGAGTTTCGGTATCCGTAAAGGTGAGTGGTTCATCTGTGATACCAAGCAGACGAATGTTGCGTGCATCGCCAACCCGTAAATAAGTGTGTAAGGCTTCGCCGTAGACAATGGTTTCATCGGATAAATTACGGGTTTGCAACTCCAACGTAAGACAGTCGGATAGTGTAATCGTTAACGTTAGGCGGTAGGCATACGGCCAAGCAGGATCTGTAGCTTCAGAATCGGTTAGCTCCAGTGTTAAAATCGTTTCTTGCGAGGCGATTTCGGTATTGACGACACGCCATAGGGAGCGTCGGGCAAAACCATGCGAAGGCGTACCTGACGGCATGCCTTCCGGAGCTTTACCAAACCATGGCCAGCAGATCGGAATGCCGCCTCGGATAGCTTTGCCATCTTCAAATTCGGCCAAAGGGCTTAACCAAAGCGTGTCTTGAAAGCCGAGCACTCGATAACTTAAGACCTGTCCACCATAAAGGGATACTTCACAGACGCCTTGCGGTGCAACAAGGACTGCAATGGGATGATTTCCAGGACCTTCGCGAAAGACGATACGGCCCGCTGAACCAAAGTGTTGATTTAGATCGGATAATTCCATCGTACTACTCCTCAATACAATTTTTCAAATGCGCCGTGATCAACACGTTTTAATTTGTGAAAACCTGCTGATTTGGCTCGATCGTCTAACATAGACTTACTTCGGCCAAGAGCAGGCGCTGTGATAATCTTAATGACGGGAGCTTGACACTTGGGGCAATGCGTTAAGGGCGGATCCGACAATCGCCGCATCATTTCAAAACCATTGGTGCAGAATTCACACCCAGTTTGGTCGGGTTGAACACGATAATCATAAACCGGCATTGTTGTATCCTTTGATTACGACTGTTTAAATAGGATTATTCACGCACTTCGCCATAGCCGGAGGTCATATCATCTCCGAGCATACATTCTGCAGTCTCGGATTCACAAGGCTGAATCCATCCTTGGTCAAAATCTAAATCTTCAACGAGTTCTGCAATAGGTTCAAACTCTTCGGGCGTGATACGGCGATCCCATGTAGGGGTGACGGCTGCTTGCCCGACGGGATTATATTGTGCCATTACGCTTACGGCAAGACCTTTTCCCAATGTATTTCGTAGCCAGATAAGGTTTTCGATAACTTCGTTTGTTCGATTAGGAAGGGCTAAAAGGCGAACAATTAAGCCACGTTTTGCAATGCCGGAAGCGTCACATTCAAGTGAGCCAAGATGATTCCAAAGCCATTGGATGGTTGCGCGAGCAGCTTCGACATAGTTTTTGGCATCGGAACCTTGTATTGCGGAAAGCGTAGAGGCATAACGTAAATCCGCTAAACCAATATCAATGAGATGGTGATACGTTGATAAGACCTCTGGGCGTTCGTAGCCAGAGGTGTTGTAGACAAAGGGAAGTTGAATCCCTGCATCTAAAAGAGGTCGTGTCGCCTCTGCGATTTGGGGTAACCACGGTGTAGGGGAAACGAGATTCCAATTGTGGCATCCTTTTTCCGCAAGCGTGCGAAAACGTTCGGTTAAGGCTGAAATTGTTAAGTCTTCGCCGCGCCCTCCATTGCTCCATTTAGCATTTTGGCAATAGATACATCGTAAGGTACAATGTGAAAAGAAGAGCGTTCCACTTCCTTGCGTGCCGGAAAGAGGCGGTTCTTCACCAAAGTGGGGGCCCCAACGGAACATTCGTGTTAGCACGGCACTACCACAATAGCCAAGCCTTCCTGCCAAACGATTCGCATGGCATTGACGAGGACAGAGAGTACAAGCTTGAAGAGGTGATTCCATAAGAAGAGGATGTTAACCGACAGTAATTGTTTCTTCTGGATAGCGGATACGGTGGGAAACTTCTTGCTTCGCCATCATCAGCGCAATGGAAATGGGGCCAATACGTCCTAAATACATAGCAATGACAATCAGAAGTTTCCCGAAGGAAGAGAGGTTCGGCGTTGTATTTAACGAAGTGCCAACCGTACCAAAGGCTGAAGAAACTTCATAGAAGAGCACAAAGTCGCCTCGTTGCGTTACAATGGATGTTTCCGTTAAAAGAAGAATAAAATAGAATGCAAAAACCATTACAAAATAGTACACTACAATGACCATTGCTTCTCGACAGATCATATCTGAGATGGAACGGCGATGTAATTCCACTGATGGATTAC
>JAFTHG010000078.1 GCA_017457555.1 Kiritimatiellia bacterium
ACACCCTCGGAAATCGTAACAGAGGTCAATCCGCTGCACCCATAAAACGCAGAATACCCAATCCAGGTCACGCTCGAGGGAATCGTGACAGAGGTCAAACCGCTGCAACCAGAAAACGCATAATCCCCAATGCTAGGGGCTCCATCTGAAATAATGAGTGTTTTAAGATTGCTTCCTGACATTCCTTCGGGAAGCCAAGACGCTGTCAGGTGCTCCGGTGCCACACCCTCAAACGCATAACTCCCAATTGAAGTTATGCCGGAGGGAATCGTCACAAAGATCAAACCGCTACAACCAGAAAACGCTCTCTCCCCAATTGAAGTCACGCTCGAGGGAATCGTAACAGAGGTCAAACCGCTACAACCAGAAAACGCATAATCCCCAATTGAGGTCACGCTCGAGGGAATCGTAACCGAGGTCAAACCGCTGCAACCAGAAAACGCGCTCTCCCCAATTGAGGTCACAGGAAGACCGTTTATTGTTTCAGGAATTAACAAAGGCTCTGAATAATCACGCTTCTTAATCCCCGTTATAGCAACTTCATTATCCGCAACGTGAAACCACAAAAGACTTAAGGCGATATCCTCTGGTGTCACAATTTCATCTTCCCAAAGCTGCATCTTCAAATTGAAGAAACGTCCACCCTCTTCGCCAAAGTCTTCAATCATTCTAATCCATTCTTCTGCGTATCGCGCAGGATAGTAACCAATGGCAGAGCTTGGGAACCAGCAACATCCCATGGAATAGTTAAAACCTTTAAAGAATACAGTCTGCAAATTCGGAACGTTTTCAGTTTCACAAATACTGTATATCCCCATTTCAATATCAGGGAACGTAATCGATGTCACGCGTTCATAAAGATCAAATTGTCCAAGCGAAAAGGCACAAACAGGGAGTCCTTCAATTGTTTTAGGGATTCCAATCTCTTCTGGATAATCGCCCTGTAATCCAGTAATCGTTACCCTCGTAGCGTTTTCTATACTGTATACAAAGAACTCTTCTGGAGTTACACTTGGAACACCCCAAATAGCATATAAGGTGACGACGCCATTTTGTTCTGAAGTTAAATTGCTCACAGTTGCATTATTACCATAAACAACTCTTCCATTAGGTTCTACAGCCCATCCTTTAAAATAAAATCCTTCTTTTACAAAGGTAGATTTGGGGAGTGTGATGGGTTCACCATACGTCGCAGAAGTCTGCCCCATCAACCCCGAACCGCCATTAGCAGAATAAGTAATAGTATATTGATTTGCTATCCATGTCGCACGGATTGTTTGAGCTCCTGTCATTTCCGTTGTAATCTGATTGGGAACCCACCCCGCAAAGGTGTAACCTTCCACAGAAGAAGGATTTACAAACGAAAGCGACTTTCCTTCCTCATAAAATTCTGGATTCTCATGTGTAGCCCCATTTAAATTCTCGTAGGTAATTTGTGAAAGAACTACAGGCACACCTTTTCGACCTGTCATTGGATTAGACATTTCCGATTCTACCTCACCTTCGGCTTCAATCCAATACCAATAAACTTGGTCCAAGACTCCCGTTGTATCTAGATAAGTTGAAACACCCACATTCGGAATTTCAGCAACTAATCTTGCAGATGAGGGCACACTCGTTTCACCACGATAGATGCGATAAGTGCTTGCCCAAGCGAGATTATTCCATGTAAGTGTTACACCCGTTAAATCAGATTCTGCCGAAATAAGCGTGAGTGGTAAAGGTTCAAAAACAGCCGTCACGGATTTAGCCACATCTACGCGGAAGGTCAATGGATTCTGCATTGACTCAATATCGCCAGTCCAGTACGAAAAGGCATATCCATCGTTAGGTACGGCAGTCAATGTCGCTTCCGTTCCAAGACCATATGTTCCAGAACCAGAAACAGATCCTCCACGCTCTGCAATAGCTGTAATGTTAATTAATGTTCGCGCAGATTGTTCAATCGTATAAACTTCACCATTAACAAAAATTTTACCTGTTCGCGGCTTTCCTGTATTGTTATCAGTGTAGATAAAACGTACCGTACCACTTCCTGTTCCCGAATCATAGCCTGAGATAATGGTAACCCAAGGCTCCGTTACAATTGCATTCCAAATCTCATTAATGTTTGCCGAAACACCAAACTCGCCTTCTCCATTGTTGCCAGAAACCGTTGTTCCATTTGGTGAGATTGAAACAGCATATGCACGCTGTGTGATGTAGACCACCTTGTCACCCACCGTGATGGTTCCTGTACGTGAACCGCCATCACCCACATACGGCGAAATGATATACATAATCTCACCATCACCCGTCCCAGAATCACCTTGGAAAATCGTAATCCACGTCGGATCAGAGGCAACAGCCGTCCACGATACATTACCATCAGGGTGAATAGAAATTGATTCCGAGCCACCATCCGTATCAAAAATAATGTTCTCATACTCCACTTCTACGCCACGCGCTTTCTGCGACACCGTAAAGGTCTTTTCGGCAATTTTGATTGTGCCACTGCGCGGATAAATCGTTTCATTCGCAGATGCTTGAAGAACGACCGTACTCGGCCCCACGCCCGACGTTGCGCCATTGACCGTTAACCAATCTAAATTTTCAACAATCTCCCACTGCACAATATTCGAAAGCGAAACGTTAATCGCACAACTCTCACCAGACGCCTCAAACTCATAACCCAGACGCGACAGAGCTGACTCTGCACCAGGCTGTATTACCTTATGTTTCCTCGCCGGCATGCCCGACTTCGCATCGGGTGTCACCGTAATCGTACCCGTACGATCATATAATGTTGACTGTGGAGAGGCCACATAAACCACATTACCATTTCCTGCACCTGTGGCCGTGGTTGAAGACACCGTCAACCAATTCGCATTGCTCTTTGCACTCCACGGCAAGTCTGGTGTGGCCGTCACTGCAATTAACCCATTTGCACCATTCACACTTGCCGCTGATGCTTCAGGGCTTACAGAGAAAATCAAGTCTGTTCGTCCACTTTGGGTCACTGTAAAGGTTTCTGTCCCAATCGTTACCGTACCCGTACGCGCGACATAACTTGGGTTCTCTGCAATCGCAATTGAAACTAAATCGCCACCCTTGCCATTACCACCATCCACCACGGAAATCCAGCTTGCATTCGGCGTCACACTCCATTCTGTGATGGCAAGCGCATTCACTGTAATCGGAATCACATGCGTATGCCAATCCTTTGATTCCGAATACGATTCCAACATCATTCGGCGACCATATTGAAATACAGTCACCGTATTCCCTGCCACCGTAATTGAGCCTTGACGCGTAGACACCTGATCAAATGGCGCCACCGTGTACGAAACAGAGCCTTCCCCTTCACCACTGGTGGGAGACACCGAAATCCAGTCTGTATTTGAACGCGCCTGCCATGTAATCTGACTAGGGGCTGTCACCGCGATTGACAAGGTTCCGCCTTCATTTTCAAATGTACCACTCGTTGGTGAAATCGTTGCGCCAACACCCTTTTGCGTAATAGTATGCACATGACCACTCACGTAAACATACCCCACGCGCTGCTCCACATTTGCATTCGCATCTACTGCGTAAGCCACTGGATATCCTGCAGTTCCACTTGTAGCATTGAGCGTAATCCACGATGCACTGACCGAAGCGCTCCATGTACCACTTCCCGAAGTCACAATTGCATTCGCACCACCTGCCGCTGTAAAATTACGCGTCAGCGGCGCAATTGAAATCGCTGAATCCAAGCCCATTGGAGGATTAGGTTCTTCCTGAACAGAGTAGGAAAATGCCGTAACATTTACAAAACACCCAAGCGTTGTATCGCCAGAAGTGTAAGTAAGCATTTGTTCTCCCAACCTTTGTGGTTGCCAAACCGCTTGAACTGACTCAGTCGATGAGAAGAGTTCTTCTCCATCAAGTGTCACCACGAGAGATTCAGCCATGTCCGAAAGCGGACAATCCATCTGAACATCTCCTGTTATAACTGCCCCTTCAGGAAGCGAAGTCATAACGACTGGCTCCAATGCCACCTGTACAAGTGTTGGAACTGCATAAAGGGCGAATCCCGACACTATCGATATGAATAATAGGACTAACTTTTTCATGTTTAACTCCTCAATGAATAAACTGCTCATTACAAATCCGTACAATACTCCACGTAAAAACGCAGCGACGCAGCGTCCAAACGAATACCATCCTTTGCCATGTCCCATTCAAACGTAACAGCCCCTGAAGATAACGATTTTGTAACCATTATCGCTTTTGCCTCATACGTCTCACCTGTCGTCTCGTCATAACACGACAAAACAAAATCCTCGAAAATTGTGGCATCCTTTAGTGCTTCAGAGGAGTACACTATGATGACTTTTCCAAAAGGCGAAATCGGAGTTATCGTCAAAGTCCCAATAGTTTCCTCTGGCAAAACGTCAACTAACACCCCATTCCATTTGCCATCCTTGATTACGCTTTCCCATGCCGATGTATATTCGGGAAAATAATACCCCTTCGCACCAGAAATCTCTGTTGCTAAGTTTGTCAAGTGTGTTGGAGGTATTGAAGTAAAAATGATCGACGTCAAACCGCTACAACCAGAAAACGCATACTCCCCAATTGAGGTCACGCTGGAGGGAATCGTAACAGAGGTTAAACCAGTGCAATACTCAAACGCCCAACCCTCAATTGAGGTCACGCTGGAGGGAATCGTTACCGAGGTCAAACCGCTACAATTGTAAAACGCATTATACCCAATTGACGTCACGCTCGAGGGTATCGTTACCGAGGTTAAACCGCTGCAACCAGAAAACGCCAAATCCCCAATTGAGGTCACACTCTCGGGAATAACCAATGTTTTAAGATTGTCTTTTGACATCCCAGAAGGCAGCCAAGCCGCTGTCAATGCTTCAGGCGCAACACCCTCAAACGCATAATCCCCAATGGAGGCCACACTCTCGGGAATCGTTACCGAGGTTAAACCGCTGCAACCAGAAAACGCCAAATCCCCAATTGAGGTCACACCCTCGGGAATCGTCACAGAGGTCAAACCGCTACAACCAGAAAACGCAGACTCTCCAATACTCGTCACACTCTCGGGAATCGTCACCGAGGTCAAACCGCTACA
>JAFTHG010000079.1 GCA_017457555.1 Kiritimatiellia bacterium
AAGGCCTCTGCAATCGGCCCAAAGTCAAGCTGCAGACTCCGTGCAAGGGCTTTAAGGGCCTTTTCATTTCCCGCTTTTTCCCTATTCAAAAACTGCCGTGCAGGGCTCAGCACTGCCGCAGGGGTGGAGGGGGCGGCGATAGCCCCCTCCATAAAAGCGCCCTCGCTCTGCGCCTCAATCAAACGGTAGCCGGTGCGCTCTTCGAGTTCGGACTTCTCAACCTTGTAACCAGCCACCACAGCCTTACCGGCGAGGTCAAAGATCTCTGCTGCGCTGGGCTTGGGTTCGGTTTCAAAATCAAACCCCGCCAAGTGGGGTTTGCCAGGGAAGGCGCGCTTGAGAAGGGCAGCCGTCACCGTGCGGTTCATCTCTGCGGCAATAAAGCCCGCATCGCGGCGCACAATCATGCGCCACGTCTCTTCATGGGCGCCTGTCGCCCCTTGGCCGATGCCTGTGGCGCCCGTCAAACTCGTGAACAAGCCACCAGTGGCCATCAGCACCACCACCTCCTGCTGGTGGCTCAAAAACTCCCTAAAGGGATTGGTGCCACGCGCCTCGGTGGCATAGGTCACTTGCGAACCGTGGGGCAGTGCGCCCGTGCCACCATCGGCCACCTTTTCAGCGGCAGCGCAATACTCTGCCACGCGTGCTGGATCCATCTCTGGCGGCATGGTGATAATCACCGGCGGCACACCATAGCGTTCCAAAAAGCGTCCCCATGCGCTCTCACCAAGGGCCGAACGCAGGTAAATCGCCATCGCAGGATAGTCCACGTGGCGCGAACGTACCAACGTGATGAGTTCGCCAGGAGGAATCACTTCCAACGTACCAAAATCAAGCGTCTCGCTTGCGCTCGGGTTCCAATGCCATTGCCCCGTGCTGACCTCACGGCAGACATTCCACGCGTCCAGGCACTCAAAGCCCTGAATCCCTAAACCATCCAAACTCCACCGCGGCGCCACATGTGCGTGGCCTCTAAAAAAGGCGCTCGACAAATGCTCCACCGCTTGCCAAAGTCCATGCGATTCGGCCTCGCCATAGACTGCCTCCAAGAAGGTTGCTTGCTCCTTTGCCAAGCCCTCATCATAGCGCGCCGTGCGCGTGGCGGGCTTCATGCGCACCGTAAAATCCAAATCCACCAAAGCCCCGGCGCGACGTTCCGAACAGATCATCAGCGTAGGGTCGCACTGTTCGATATTGGCATAGATCCACTGCAACCGCACATCATTGCCCCGACGCGCCGCGTCAAAAATAGGCGATAGGAGGCTGGCTTTGCACCGCTATGCAGCAGTGAAATAGGCGAAGTGTGTTGGTGGCTGTGTATTTGAGAAAGGCTTTTTTTATGGAGGGTGAGCCTTTGGAGCGCGATTTAGTTGCAGGCTTTAATGGTGTATCGTGCCGTGGTGCCGGTGATGCCTGAATCGCGACAGGGAAGGATGGCCGTGAAGGGGGTATTGCTGGAGGCGCGTGTGAAGGTCAGTTCCTCTTCTGCAACCAGAATGGGGGTTTGGTCATCCATTGTGCAGTAGGCTTGAACGTTGATGATCTTTTGTAGGATTGACGAGTTTTCGCCTGGTAGATCCAGTGTGATGTGAAGGATGGGTTGCAGTGTTTGGGGATCCAATGAGATATGGTTGATACCTAAGGTTGCTTTGACGCTACAGCCGGTTTCGGTGGGGGTAAGGGTGGCGTTGAATACGGTGGCGTATGCTTCTGAGGTGCTGTCGGCGTATTTTAATTCCAAATTGGGGTAATCAGAAATATTTAATTGCGTGACAGTACCTGAAGCATTCGCTGTTTGCTCCGGAAAGGTTTTTGTGCCGGTATGGGTGAAACAGGCCGAGGGGATGGAGGCATTCGCCTGAAAGCCATAACATGAAAACGTTAGTTTGTCTCGATTGACACCACCAGTAATGCGTTGGGTGGTGGCGGCTGTGGGCGTGGCCATTGCTGGCGGACTGTAGGCATAGAAGGTGTCGTAAGGGGTTGCGGTTGGAGCCAAATTGGTTGAGGAAGAGGTGCATGACGTCCCCTGTGTTGTGAGCATCCCTCCGAACATATTAAACGTCGCGCAATCAAAGAGAACATTGACATATTTGAGTCGTGTACTGGAGGTGGATTGTTTTTCAATTAACTTGTTCCCTTTGATACCAAGATTGTCTCGCGGACACATTTGTGCAATAACGGTTCCACCGCGGAGAGTGACGGTCTCTGCTGAAACAAGCGCCGGAATCCAGTAGATGGAGCTTGCGTCCTTTTCTTCGGAGGTTGCGATACGCACGGTTCCACTGCGAAAGGTTACTGTGCCTGTGCCGTTGAATTGAATCGGTGGCGTGGTGTCATGGGTTGAAGAGGAGGCGCGCAACAGAAGTTCGCTCCCATCTGTGGCATTGGGATGTGCGGCAAAGAGGAGTGTGGGTGCACAGCTTGCTGCTGCGGAAATGACGGGTGTCGCCGTGGTGTCATTCGCGTTGTAGTCGGTCAAGATGTCATTGGTGCCTGCGATTTGAATTTCCAACGTAATGCCAGGTTTTGCGATGGTAATCGGGGAATATTGTGAGGTACGTTGGATGTAGCAGTCCTTTAGGATAATGGTTGCAGAATGGTTGATGGTCAGGCGTGCTGCAACGGGGTCGCCATTCGTTGTGAGGGTGTAGGAACCACTTGTGTCGATGGCATAGGGTTTTGCTTCCAATGTGGTTGTGGTATCGGGCGTCAGGGCAAGTTGTGCAGAAGCCGACAGGGTGAGGCCGCAAATGAGCAGTGCGAGGGATATCCGTTTCATGCATTACCTAAAATTGCAATGTGAATTCATAACCTTGCTGGGGATATACAGTATAGAGGAATTTGGACGCATTAAAACATAATAT
>JAFTHG010000080.1 GCA_017457555.1 Kiritimatiellia bacterium
ATTCAAACGAATTGCTTTTGTGGAGTCAAAACTCCCTGAAAACCTACTTATTATAGCATATCCCATCTTCAATCCCCTACCACCTTTACCGGAGATTTGCATTTCATCCATACACTCCTGATTTCCCTGACCACACTCCCACGGCACATCTGCTATCAGATTTGAATATCCTAAACCTTCCGCCTCAATTAATGTACTCACAGGATTGGCGAGGCGATTTAATTCTGTCCGATCCTGAGTTAAAGCATTTATTTCTTTGTGGTGAAGCTATCTCCGCGGTGATGCGCCCCAGTGACAAGCACACCCAAAACGAAAGGGCGACAGAAGTAAACATCATTTACACACATCTCCTTTCTGCCATCTTTGCAGGGTTGCCACTGTGGCGCAGCCACGCTGCGCAGGGTGGGTGGTTTTTCCTCTTTTTCTGTCGCTTTTTACCCTGTTGAAAACTTTTTTTGACAGGGCAGTTTTTGGAGCGCATGAGCCACTTTTTACCCCAAAAAGAGCCCTTTTTGAAGAAAAGCAATTTCCTGTATAAGTCTTTGAAATGCAGTATCTTATGCTGAAAATTGCCATAAATGAACCCGTCTACAGCGGCTTCCTTGTCCTAAAATGACCGAGTGATCACCACGATTTTGCCTGTTCATAACTCCAATGTCGCTGAAATTGCGCTCCAATGTCACTGAAATTGACCTTCACTTTCGCTGAAATTGACCCGCCTTTTCGCCGTAACTTTGGCTCAAAAATGCCGCGTTTTCGCCTTAAAAATGTTGATAACTTCCTCCACACACGCTCACGCCATTTGCCATCACCCTGCTTCTGTGCTATCATCTCCATAGCAGAGCGGTGGAATGCGCTTTGTCATTGACAGGTGCATTGAAGTGAACGCATCCAAGCGACACATCGGATGATTCGGCTAACATAAGTGGAAACCTCTTCAATACACATTACTATAACGCGTCACACATCACGCAAAGAATTGACTCGTGTTCTTTTCTCAAAGATAAAAACACCGTTCTCCGCCTTCACACCCTCTTTTTAAGCTCATCACGGAGGGTTGTACAAGGAATAGCTAAAGATTTGGCGACTTACATAATTGGTTCATACGCTCCATCAAAGATTCTGATTTTCAGCCGCTGAATAATTTTTTTCGCATTACGGCACTATTGTGCAAGCTTCCAAATGGAATTATTTACGGGTTAAGTATTGACTTCTTATAGGTAGAAATGGGATAATGATAGTGATTTAAACTTCGTTGAGCCAAAACTGCAATTTAGCCGAAAGGATACTGTATATGGCCAAGACAGAGAAGAAGACCGTTCGTTTCGTCGACACGACGTTACGCGATGCCCACCAGTCTTTGTGGGCGACACGTATGCGCACCAAGGACATCCTTGGCATTCTTGAAGCCGTCGATGACGCCGGATTCTATGCTATCGAATGCTGGGGTGGCGCAACGTTTGACGTCTGCATGCGCTTCCTCCGCGAAGATCCGTGGGAACGTCTGCGTCAGATTAAGGCTGTCTGCAAGAAGACGCCGCTCCAGATGTTGCTGCGTGGCCAGAACTGCTTGGGTTACAAGCACTATCCGGATGACGTGTTGGAACGCTGTGTTGCCAAAATGTGCGAAAACGGCATGGATATCTTCCGCTGCTTTGACGCATTGAATGATGTGCGTAACCTCGAAGCTGCCATCAAGGCAGTCAAGAAGTATGGCGGTCACGCTCAGGGCACCATCTGCTACACCTTCTCCCCCGTTCACACAGTGGCCAACTATGTAAAGTTCGCCAAGGAACAGGTGCAGCTCGGCATTGACTCGATCGCCATTAAGGATATGGCCGGCATCCTGACGCCTTCCGCTGCCCGCGAATTAGTGACCGGCTTGAAGAAGGCACTGCCTGATTTGCCGATCGAAATCCACTCGCACATGACCTCCGGCATGGCTCCGGCAATGTACATGGCCGCTATTGAAGCCGGCGCAGGCGCCATTGACTGCGCTGTAGCCACGCTCTCCGGCTTCTCCTCGCAGCCGGCTCACGGCACGATGCACGCCATCTTTGAAGGACTCGGCTACGAAACCGGCATCAAGACCGACCGCATCACCGAGATTGACAACTACTTCAAGGCGCTCAAGCCCGAACGCGCCCTTCAGGCTAATGCTGACGCAGAAGCCGTTGACGTGCAGGTGCTCCTCCACCACATCCCCGGCGGCATGATTTCCAATACGCGCAGCCAGCTGGCTCAGCAGGACGCTTTGGATCGTCTGCCTGAAGTGCTCGAAGAATTGCCGCGCGTCCGCAAGGATATGGGCTATCCTCCGTTGGTGACGCCGACCTCCCAGATTATGGGTGTGCAGGCTGTGCTCAACGTCCTCAGCGGCGAACGCTACAGCATGGTGTCCAACGAAACCCGTCAGTACGTGAAGGGTTACTATGGTCGCAGCCCCGCTCCCGTAGATGCCAAGCTCGAAAAGAAGATTCTGGGCAAAGAAAAGAAGATCACCTGCCGTCCGGCAGACCTTCTGGAACCCGGTTTGGCTCAGGCCGCCAAGGAACTCGACCCGAAGTTGGTCCAGAGCGAAGAAGACATTCTCTCCTACTGCATGTTCCCGGCAGTGGCACTGGATTACTTCAAGTGGCGTGCTAAACCCGAAGGCGAACGCGACCCGATTCCTGCTGACTCGGAAATGACCATCGCCAAGGCCGCAGCCAAAGCTGAAGAAGCCAAGGCCGCCCCTGCTCCGGCTCCGCTGGGCGCAGACGATGCCAAGTTTGCCGTGATTGGTAAGCAGTTTGTCGCACTCTTCGGTTCGCTCGGTGGCAATATCAAGGTAGATGCCTCAGCTCTGGCCGCCGCTCCGGCTACCGAAGCAGCAGCACCTGCAGCCGAAGCCGCTCCTGCAGCTGCCGCCGCACCGAAGAAGACCCTTAACGCCACCCTGACCGGTACGTTCTACCGTTCCGACAAGCCCGGTGAAAACATGGTCGAAGAAGGTGCCACGGTGAAGGCCGGTGACGGCGTCTGCGTGCTCGAAGCAATGAAACTCTTCAACCCGGTGAAGGCTACGGAAGATTGCAAGATTGTACGCTTCTTGGTCAAGCCCGGTGAGAACGTTTCGAAAGGCAGCCCGATCGCTGAAATTGAATAACCTCCTTCAAGGGCCGTTGCGGATTCCGTAACGGCCATCTATTGCCACGTGTTGTACGGAAACGTGCAACACGTGTCGCAATAATCAGAGCGTTTTGACATCCCGTATCACACGCCACCTGATTCCAAAACACCCCACCCTGTCTGCGAACAGCCTTTTGCCTAAGCTTATCCCGGACAGCAGCATTCACCAGACCTTTCCCAAACGCCCCCAATCGGAGCCCGATATGTCAAAGAAAAAGCAGAACCACATTGCATTTACAGGGAATCAAGAGTGGTTTGACCGCGAATATACAGGGAAAGAAGTCTATCGGCGGTTGTGGACCTTTGCCCGCCGTTACAAAAAATTAATCTTTACAGGCGCAGTCTTAGGCATGGTCACAGGCGGTGCATGGGCACCCCTTTTCTCCGTGATTCAGCCAATGATTAATGGTATGCAGGCCGCCTCGGATGCCGCAGCCACCGAAATCGCCGCTCCTGCAACGCCCGGTACCACGGCTGAAGTCGTTGTCCCCGTGCAGGAAGTTGTCCCTGACCAAGCTGCTTCTCTTTCCGCAGCGGAAGCCATTGCCCCCACTCCGGAAGCCTCTTCTTCTGAGGCTCAGCCGGCATCCAAATTGGAACGTCAGACTAAAAAAGACGCAGAAAAGTATCAGAAGTATGTTGATTTAGCCGCCAAATATCTTGGCAAAATCGGTATCACTGGCCCGACAGCCGTCCTAATCGTCTTCTCTCTTCTGATGACTGCTGCCATCCTTTTGAAGATGATCACCCAATATTTGAACCAGTACTTCCTGACAAAAGCCGGGATGATTGTGGTGATGGACGTCCGCAATGCAATGTTTAAGCACCTGCAAGATCAGTCTCTTGCCTTCCATGGCCGAAGTGATGTCGGTCGCTTAATGAGCCGTGCGACAGGCGATCCCGAAATCATCCGCACCTTAATCAGCCAGACGATGAGCGATGTCTGCCGTGCCCCCTTTGAAATTTTAACCGCCATTCTCTTTATTTGCTACTTTGCCGTGTCCAACAATATGGTGTCCCTCCTCCTCGTCGCCATCGTTGGATTCCCGCTGTGTATGCTGCCCATCGTCTGGATCGGCAAGCAAATCCGCTGCTGGTCAAAGCGTTTGATGGAACAAAGCGCAGGCATCGGCTCCCGTTTTCACGAAAACCTGACCTGTATCAAGGTGGTAAAGGCCTATCACACCGAAGCCCACGAAGTCCTCAAATACGAAGATTATAACCGGAAGGCCTACAAAATGTGTATGCGCGCAACGCGTTGGGGCATTCTGGTGGGGCCTTTGACCGAAACCGTAGCCTTTGCTTTAGCGGCAATCTTCGTGGCCTACTGTCTGGCAACAGGACACGGTTTGGCCGACATCATTCCTTTGATTCCACCCTTCCTGATTCTCTACAAGCCGATGAAGCAGTTGGGCCGCTTGCAGGTGGCACTCGAGAATGGCCGCGCAGCGTTGCAGCGTATCTTCTCTTTGCTGGACGTGCATCAGGAACTCATTGAAAAGCCCGAAGCACTCCCCTTGACCACCTTTAAGGAGGCACTGACCTTCCAGGATGTTTCGTTTGGCTATACTCCTGAAAAGGGCGATATCGTCAAGAAGGCCTCGTTTACGATTAAACCCGGTCAGATGTTCGCCGTTGTCGGCTCCACAGGCAGTGGGAAGAGCACGTTGGCGAACCTGTTGGCACGCTTCTACGATGTTTCAGACGGCCAAATACTGTTGGATGGGCACGATTTGCGCGACTACAAGATCGCGGACGTGCGAACCATTATCGGCGCTGTGACGCAGGAAGCCCTCCTTTTCAATACCACCATTGCTGAAAACATTGCTTACGGTTCGCCAAACGCCACACAAGAAGAGATTGAAGCCGCAGCCAAATTGGCTAATGCTCACGATTTTATTGTGGCCCATCCGGACGGCTATCAGCGCATTGTCGGCGAAAAGGGCTTTGTCCTCAGTGGCGGTGAACGGCAGCGTGTTGCGATTGCGCGTGCCATTTTGAAGAACCCACCGATTCTAATTCTTGACGAAGCAACCAGTGCACTGGATACCGTCACCGAACAACAGGTGCAGGCCGCTATCAATAATTTAATGAAGAATCGCACCATCTTTGCGATTGCTCACCGTTTGTCTACCATCCGTCAGGCCGACTGTATTCTCGTGCTCGATCAGGGTGTCATCGCAGAGCGGGGCACGCATGATGAACTTTACGAAAAGGGTGGCATCTATCGCAAGCTGTGCGACATCCAGAATCAGAATGCGTAATTCCAGCGTCACTTACGATTTTACAAGGTTAATATATGATTTCATCTGCACTTAAACCGCACATCCTGTTGAGTTCACTCCTCTGCTCAACACTTGCCGTAGCGACAACAGCGACAGAACCCGCAGCAACCGTGCAACAACAGCACAATGTTGCCCTTGCCGAGGCTTGGCCCTGCCAGCCAGAACCGCTTAAGTTACCGCAGGGTTTTGATCCTAACCGCATCTATTTCGGAGCACGCCCATCCCTGCTGCCGGATGGTTCCAAGTTCCTCTTTGAATGGTGTGATGCCATTTGGATTGCCCCAACTGCAGGTGGCACAGCAAAAATTTTGCAACACACCACCGGCCGTGACACGTGGCCCATCGTTTCAAATGACGGTAAGCGTTTCTGCTTCCAATCCAATCGCTCCGGCGGTTGGCACGTCTTTGTAGCAGACATCAGCGAAGGTGCTGAAGCGCGTCAGATCGGTTTCAATTCCGAAGCTGAGCGTCCTTACGCTTGGTCTGCCGATGACAAAGAATTGCTTTGTTATGTTGTGCGTGACGACGAAGGCTCCGTCTTTGATATTGGTCGCTTGGCATGGCTCCCCGCCGACCAGCGAGCCGCAGAGCGTCGTATCTTTGATGCACCCGGTTATGAACCCTCTCCCTCTCCAGATGGCCGTTACATCCTCTTCACGCAAGAGGGTGAAGACCTCTATCGTAAGGGCACCACAGGTGAAAATGTATCGCGTATCTGGTGCTATGACACACAGACAAAGACCTTTAATTTAATTGTTAAGCACGAAACCGAAAGCCGCACACCCCTCTGGGCTCCCGATGGCAAGGGCTTCTACTATGTAGGCGGTCAGGATGGCACGCAAAACATCTGGTATCACACCTTCCCCGAAGCGGAAGAGCGCCAGATTACCTTCTTCCGCGGTGACAGCGTCATCCACCCGTCTCTTTCAAAAGATGGTAAAACGATGGTGTTCCGTCAGGGTATCGACTTCTGGAGTATCAATCCGGAAGAAGGTGGCGTACCAAAGCGCATTATCCTGACGCCGGAAGATACCGGTTTGGTACGTGAAAAGACACGTCGCCGCTACTATGACTCCCTCTGGAACAATGACTTCCCCGGTAGTCTCACGGCGACCAATGCCGGGCTTGAATTCGCCTTTACCACCGGCGGTGACCTCTATGTAATGGATACGGTATTGCGTGAACCACGTTTGGTTTATGGTAGTGCGCGCACCCATGAACGTGACTGCGTCTTCTCCAAAGACGGTTCCCGCCTCTACTTCCTCTCCGACCGTGGCGACAGCATCGCCCTGCTGATGGCAGAGAAAGCCCGCCCTGAACACTTCTGGTGGGAAAACTCCGAATTCCGCATTCGCGCCCTGGCTGAAGGACCTGAACGCCGCTCCCTGCTCTCCATCTCCCCAGAAGGCACCCAGCTCGCATGGGTTGAAGCGGGCAGCACGCTCGTCATCGCCGATATTGAGGGCAATATCAAACGTAAATTCCCGCCACAGAAGAGTGTCAACTCTTACGACTGGTCACCGGATGGCCGCTGGATCGTTGCGGCACTGGAAGACGATTACGCCAATAATGACATCTGGTTGCTGCCCCTTGATGAAAGCGAAGGCGCAGAACGTTATAACGTTTCCAGAAGTTTTACGTGGGATGGTGTGCCGTCCTGGTCACCGGATGGTAAGTTGATCATCTGGAATGGTCAGCGTGTCGGCAGTGGCACAACTCTCTTCTATGTATGGCTCAACCGCAATGATGAAGAGTCACTGAAGGCCGAAACATATCGTAAGGCAATTGAACACATGGGCATCCGTCTGCAAGACCGTCCGGAAACCTCTGCCGCAATGCTCGGCTCCACCGCTGTTGCTGCACCGGATCCCCACAGCCCTAATGCTGATGCCACAATGTTAGCAGAGCGTCAAGCGCAGGAAACGCGTGTGCTCGTGGAATTGGACGGTCTGCATGAACGCGTCCATGCAGAACCCATCGCTGCACTCGGTACGCCTTTCTTTGCGCCGGACTCGCGCCGCATCCTCTTCCCGGCAACGATCAATAATCGGCCTGGCACCTATGAAGTCACCCTGCCGAACAACATGACACCCAGGTTCCTTCGCGACCGGTGGGGCTATCCTGTCGGTTGGTTCGGACGCGATAAGGATCCGCTCCGCGCTGACAAACTCGTGATGGTAACCTCTGACTATCGGATTGGTACGTTGGATGAGACCTACCCCTTCAAGGTCTATCAGGAACTCAATTTGCAGGATTATCAGGAACTTGGCTTTATGATGGCCTGGGGTATCTTACGTGACAACTACTATGATGCCAACTTCCATGGCGCGAACTGGGATGCCATCCGTGAAAAGTATCGGGCACCGGCCCGCTTTGCCCCATCGCGCACCGTCTATGAACGTGTTTTCAACTCGCTCAATGGCGAACTCAACTCTTCGCATCTTGGTTTTTATGGTAACGAATCTTCCAGAAAGGAATGGGCCACCGACAGAACCATCCACTCTTGGGAACCTGTGACCTCTCACCTCGGTCTTATCTTTGATCAGGACTATGGTGGAGAACAAGGTTGGCTCGTGAAGAGCGTCATTCCCGGAGGCCCTGCCGATTCCGAGCAGATTGGCATCCGCCCCGGAGACTTACTGGTTTCCATTGACGGCAAACCCATTCGCAATGGTATTGACCCGACGGTTCTCTTAAATGGTCCGAAACCCGGCAAGTTTATTCTGGAAGTGCGCTCCGGTGAAACCCTGCGTAAGGTCTTTCTGGAGGCAATCACCTATCCGGAAGCACGCGACCTAGTGCAGAAGGCAATGTATGCCTCCCGCCGGAATTACGTCCATCGCCGTTCGGGTGGCGCCTTTGGTTACATCAATATCGCCCAGATGAATAACGATGAATACAACCGTTTTGAACGCGAAATCTTTGCAGAAGGTTTTGATAAAGACGGCATGGTGATTGACGTGCGCGACAATATCGGCGGCTTCACTGCCGACAAGGTTCTGAATATTCTCGGTGTGCAGCGTCACTCCTGGTCCGTCGCCCGTTATGGTAAACCAGCCTACCTCGCAGGTTACTGGGGACGCCCCGTCTTTGACAAACCAATCGTAGTGCTCTGCAACCAGAACACCGTTTCCAATGGTGAAATCTTCTCCCACGCCATTAAGCAACTCGGTCGTGGTAAATTGGTGGGTGTCCAAACAAATGGTGGCGTAATCGCAACACGCGATGGTCCGTTGTTGGACCTCGGCAATTTGCGTCAAGCTCACTATGGTTGGTACACGCTGGATGGCACCGACATGGAATTGCATGGTGCAATACCGGATGTCGTGGTGTTCAATACTCCGGCAGACACCGTAGCCGGTCGTGATCCGCAGTTGGATGCCGCAATCGACACCCTCTCGGAAGAAGTCACCAAGGCACAACAAAACACCAAACCCTTTGTTCCTAACACCTTCCGTTGGAATCACCGTCTCTAAGTGTTTCCGCGATTTAAACAATCCCATAAGATGACACGTACACTCTTACACGCCAAACTCCACCACCTGCGTATTACACAGGCGGATTTGGAATATCTCGGTTCGCTGACCATTGACGAAGACTTGATGGATGCCGTTGGTATCGTCACCTATGAAAAGATCTTAGTCGCTAATCTGGAGAATGGCGAACGCCTTGAAACGTATGCCATTCCCGGTCCGCGTGGTTCGCGAATTGCCTGTCTAAATGGCGCAGCAGCCTATATGGGCAAGCCCGGTGATCGCCTCATCGTGATGGCCTTCTGTCAGGTAACCGATGAAGAAGCTACCGATCTCTGCCCGAAAGTGGTGCGACTGGATGCAGACAACCGCATCATCGCCAAAGCCTACTGATCACATTCTGATATTCTCCCAATTTCCACGCGATGCTCATCTGCATCGCGTGCTGTTTTTGTTACGCGTATTAGCAATGTATCACGCCTTTACATGTTGAAAGCAACCTCCTGCTTCAACCGTGTGCTCCCCGATTATTTGCGTCTGCGATCAGGTAACTATAGAGCCGCCGGTACGCCTTTCTGACGCTCCACAATCCATTACGTTCACCCGAAACCAATCGTCTTTCACCATTCAGACAAAAGAGGATACACTGTCTCAAATTGAAATTAAAACTGCGTGACATACAAAAGAATTGCATAAAAACGTTTATCAAAGATAAAAACTGTGACGAAAAACCGCTCCATTGTGCGATTTAACTTGACTTTTTGGCGTTATTTCCAGTATCCTTTTGATATTCATCTGTGGCAGAGTCCGCGCGAGCGTGCAGATGGCTGCCAAGAAACGACAAGGAGTAAATAGAAATGTCCATCAAAGTTGGCATCAACGGTTTCGGCCGCATCGGCCGCATGGTTTTCCGCGCAGCGGTTGAGAACTTCAACGACGTCGAGATCGTCGGCATCAACGACCTCCTCGATCCCGATTACCTCGCTTATATGCTGAAGTATGACTCGGTGCACGGCCGCTTCAACCACGATATCGCAATCGACGGCAACACCCTCATCGTTGACGGCAAGAAAATCCGCCTCACCGCTGAAAAGGATCCTGCTCAGCTCAAGTGGAACGAAGTCGGCGCTGAAATCGTCGTCGAATCCACCGGGCTCTTCCTCACCGACGAAACCGCTCGCAAGCACATCGAAGCTGGCGCTAAGAAGGTTGTCATGTCCGCTCCCTCCAAGGACAGCACCCCGATGTTCGTCTATGGTGTGAACCACACCACCTATGCAGGTCAGGATATCATCTCCAACGCTTCCTGCACCACCAACTGCTTGGCTCCTATCGCCAAGGTCATCAATGACAAGTTCGGCTTGAAGCGCGGCCTCATGACCACCATTCACGCTGCTACCGCTACGCAGAAGACCGTTGACGGTCCCTCCAAGAAAGACTGGCGCGGTGGCCGTGGTATCCTCGAAAATATGATTCCTTCCTCGACGGGTGCTGCTAAGGCTGTGGGCGTGGTGCTTCCTGAACTCAAGGGCAAGCTCACCGGTATGTCCGTGCGCGTGCCGACCTCCGACGTCTCCTTCGTGGACTTGACCTGCGAACTTGACAAGGAAGCTACCTACGCTGAAATCTGCGCTGCTATGAAGGAAGCTGCAGAAGGCGAACTCAAGGGCGTGCTCGGTTACACCGCTGACGCGGTGGTTTCTACTGACTTCCGCGGCGAAGTCTGCACCTCCACTTTCGACGAAAAGGCTGGCATCCAGCTTGATCCGACCTTCGTCAAGGTCTGCGCTTGGTACGACAACGAATGGGGTTATTCCAACAAGGTTGTCGAAATGTGCCGCGTCATCGCCAAGTAAGTCTTTACGTCTTACTCAACACCAAAAGGTTCCGGTACACACCGGAACCTTTTTCTTATTCCACTCGCTAACGTTAGAGGAACGAGTTGTAGTTGAAATTACAAGCACTACTGACGATGATGCATATCGCTTCCCCTGATGTTGCGGGAAAAATGTAATAACAACAGAAGATAATTCCCCAACACATCTTCTTTTGTTATGCTAATAGGCATCACCATTAAGCTAAAAAAATGATGCACTTCTCCATGTCGCTCGCCTTCCTTTCTGATCAACCGCTTCTGGTTCCTCAAGCGGAAACCCTTGTTCAAGCCTTGCAACATGCCGGGCACACCGCTTATTTTGCCGGAGGATGCGTCCGGGATGCTTTGCGTGGTGCTCCTGTAAAAGATATTGATGTTGCGACATCTGCCACACCGGAAGAAGTCGCAGCGCTCTTTCCTGCACAGAGTATTGGTGTGGGAAAGAGTTTTGGCGTGATGCTCGTTGTACAGAATGGCATCACTTACGACGTTGCAACCTTTCGAACAGATGGTGGCTATCAGGACGGCCGTCACCCCGACTCCATCACCTATGACACCGCCGAACACGATGCCCAACGCCGCGACTTCACCGTAAATGCGCTCTTCTATGACCCCATTCACCAACAGGTCATTGACTATGTGAATGGCGTTTCCGACTTGAAAGCCGGTATTTTGCGCGCTATTGGCACCCCATTAAAACGCTTTCAGGAGGACCGTTTACGCCTCTTACGCGCCATCCGCTTTGCAACAGTCTGCGGTTGGACAATTGAAGCCGCCACATGGGATGCCATTTTGTCCGAAGCACCGCACCTGATGTGCGTCAGTATCGAACGCATCCGGATTGAATTTATCCGCACACTCTGTGAAGCAAGCGACCCGGCACAAGCGCTTCACCTCTTACGTATCAGCGGTCTGCTCCAACGTTTCTTCCCGGAACTCTGCAAACTCCATGGTTGCTTACAGGATCCACACTGGCATCCTGAAGGCGATGTCTGGCAACACACCGTCAAAATGCTCTCGCTCCTGTCTCCAAAACGGGATCCTGACTTGGTGTGGTCTATCCTGCTACACGACATCGGCAAACCCAAATCCCTCATCGTTGCCACCAAACCTGACGGTTCCCCATGGTACCGCACCCCGGGCCATGCCGCCGTAGGCGCACGAATGGCCGAACCCATCCTCCGACGCTTCAAAGTCCCCAATGACGCTATTGCACGCATTACCACCGCCGTGCGCTACCACATGCAGTTTATTGAAGTCCAAAAGATGCGAACCGCTTCACTGCGTCAAATGCTGGGGCGTCCCACAATTACGTTGGAACTGGAACTGCACCGGTTGGACTGCCTCTCCTCTCATGCGAAACTCGACCTCTATCACTTCGCAATGGAGCGCTTGGCCGCCTTTAAGGAAGAACCCGTTTTGCCGCCACCTGCGCTCACTGGCCGCGACCTCCTTGCACTGGGCTACACCCCATCGCCACGTTTTGGCGCCTATCTCAAAAAGGCTTACACCGCCCAACTTGAAGGTGCCACCCGCGAAGCCCTCCTCGTTCACGCACTCTGTCACGCACCCGGTCACTCCAACCGCACCAAACGCATTGCCTTTGTCCTTGATGCCTCCGGCAACATTCCCCTCTCCCCGGCGTGGGAACTGCGAACCACGCGCACCGATTGGCAAGTCTCTTTAATCGTTCCTGTTGGCATCCCGTGGGCACGCCCCCTCCCTGAGGCTGCCCAACTCTACCGCCTTGTCGCCGACTGCGCCGGCAACACCGATTACCCCCCCACAAAAACCTTTGACCTCCTCATCTGCACTGGCGCGGATCTTCCCCCCGACCTCCTCGCCACAGCCCACAACCACCTCCACCTCTGAGTGACACAGCGTGCCGGACAAGGCTGTACTACCACGCAAACCACTCCTGATCTGCGTACAATCTGACGCATCTCCACCCCGATTGTATTGAAGACAAAGAGTAGCGTTCCCCTAACAGCCCCTTAAATAAAACTGCACGGAGAGAACTCCGTGCAGAAGACAATCAAAACGAAATCTTCGGGTTACTGCTTTTCAGGGACAACAAATTTATAAAAAGCAGCTTTCTCATCTGCAGGCAATGAAACCTGAATCTTATCTGATTCTACCGTAGTAGCATTTGCCTCAAGCTCAACAGCTTCCCACTCACCCTCCACGCTTGAAGCCTTCACCACCGAAATCCCAACCGTCGCCGTCCCATCCTTAACTTCAATCACAGGTGTAGACAAAGCCATCTCCTGAAGTTGGTCAGAGGTAATCAGTTCACCAGCTCTTATCTGTGATTGAACATATGTTTCATTCCAAGATTGTTGTAAAGCTTTAGGGAAAAAGTTTGCTACTAATGTTACAGTTTCTTCTGGCATCGTAAAGGTCAAAGTTGCCTCACTGCCACTAA
>JAFTHG010000081.1 GCA_017457555.1 Kiritimatiellia bacterium
GTTAGGGGCTATTTTTGCCGGTGCGCTTTTGGGCTTTTTGCGTTACAACTATCATCCCGCTACGATCTTTTTAGGGGACACAGGCAGCCTGTTTATCGGCCTGTTTCTCGGAACGTTAGCACTGATTTTACGTCGAGAAGACGCCTTTGTCCTGACAATGGGGCTCTCGGTGCTCTGCATTGGTATGCCGCTCATTGATACGTCACTTGCAATTTTGCGCCGGACGTTACGCTACGTTTTGCGCCGGGTGGAGGGTGAAACGGGGAGTGCCGGGATTATGGTTGCAGACCGATCGCACGTTCATCACCGTTTGCTGACGTGGACAAAGGGCAATCAACGCTTGGCCGTGTGGGGGCTCTATGGTTTGGCCTTTGCACTGGTCGGACTGGGACTGCTCTCTGCTGTGATGCGTATGAGTCAGGCAACCATTTTCCTGATTGGCTTTTTGGTCTTTGCTTCGGTGATTGTACGGACGATGACCGATGTGGAATTGTGGGATGCCGGCCGTTTATTCACGCGTCCCGGCGCACGGAATGGCAGCCGGTTCTTTACGGTGCCGTGCTATTTTCTGGCGGATATCGCCATTATGGTGGTGCTTTTCAGCCTTTTGAGATGGTTGGCCAATCCGTGGTTGCCCGACCTCTCTGGTATTCGCTGGTTCCATCTCTTCTTATGGTATGCCGTGCCGGTGATGTCAGGTCTGGTCATTGTCAAAGCCTACACACGCATTTGGGGCCGCAGCACACGTAAAGATTCCTTCTTACTGGTTGCAGCGATTGGCGTAGGGTCATTGGTTTCTCATTTGATGGTGGCGTGTTGGCAGTTGGATTTAGCCCGGAGTGTGGTGCTGTTCCACCTGTCATGGGCGCTGTTGTTGCCACTGCCGATTGTCTTTGTGCGCCTTTTGAAGACGGTGTTTATCCAGTGGTTGGTCGCCTCTGAAAATCGTCGCCTGTGTAAGGCTTCACTGACCGATTCTGCTATTTCGCGCGTCCTTTTCTATGGCGCAGGAATGAATCTCCGAGCCTACATCACGTTATGTGAGGCGAATGTTACGCGCAATCACGAAGCCTTATTGGGTATTTTGGATGACAACTTAGGGTTGCGCGGGCGCATTTTCCGTGATTTACCTATTCTGGGACCGCTTGAAGTGCTTGAAGAACGCGCACTCTTGGCAAAATTACGTCCCACGAAGATGGTTGTAACCACGCCCACAATTTCCGAAGAACGGCTCAAAGATATCCGGGCATTCTGCCGGAAACACCACTTAACGCTCGTCCGCTGCACGTTGGTGGAAGAGTCTTTGTCGCTTTAACGTGACTGAATAACTGTTGAACAGGAGCACTGTAATGAAGAAAGAGACCAATCCTTTTCTCGCAACTGCGTGGATGCCGAATTATGCTGCCATGACGCCAGAACTGTGTGCGGCTGTTTTGTCGGAAGCTATTCCGCAAGCTGAGCGCGCGTTCAAGGTGGTGGAAAAGCAGTTGGATATCTCCTGGCGAGGCCTTATGATCGCACCGATTCAGGCAACGCGTGTACCTTTCGAAACGTGGGGCGTGTTGTGTCACCTGACCTCTGTAATCAGTAATGATGCTTGGCGTAAGGTGGAAGAAACGTATCAGCCGGCCATTATCGCGCTCAGTCAGCAGATTTCGCAGAGTAAAGCCATGTATGAAGGTATGCTGACGCTTTTGGAAACCGATAAGAAGTTGAAGCCATGGCAGCGGCATATTCTGGAATCTTCGGTGCGTGCGATGCGTCACTCCGGCGTGGGGCTGAGTGGTGCAGACCGTCGCCGATTCAATAAGATTCAGGCAGAATTGGGCAAATTGTCAATGAAGTTTGCCAATAATGTGTTGGATTCCGAACGGGAAATTAAGATTACCGTGTCCGAAGGCGAAGAGGCGGGCATCCCGAAAGACCTCTTGAAGGGCGCAGCTCCATGGACGCTGGGTGTTGATTTTGCAACGTATGATCCGATTATGCGCTATGCTGAATCCAGTGAGGTACGCGAACGCTTCTGGCGTGCCCGCTCAACGCGTGCCTCGTCTGGTAAGACGAATAATGCGCCACTGATTGAAAAGATCTTGCGGTTGCGCCAACAACTTGCCGAATTGCTCGGTTTGCCGGACTTCGCTCATCTCTCTACAGCCGCCAAAATGGCTGCAACGCCCGCCAATGTGCTTCAGCTCCTTGAACCTATGGTGGCGGTGGGCAAACCTGCTGCGAAAGAAGAAGAGCGTGAATTGGCACGTTTTGCCAAAGCCAATGGGTTTAAAGGTAAGTTACAATCGTGGGATAAGGGCTATTGGATTGAACGCCTCTCGCAGGAGAAATTCGGCTTTGATGAAGAGGCGCTGCGCGATTATTTCCCGATGGAACGCGTGCTGGATGGCCTCTTTGCGCTCTGCAAACAGTTGCTCAACGTGTCGTTTGAACGGGTCAAAGGCTCGATTCGTGCGTGGCACAAAGATGTGCGTTTCTATCGTGTCAAGGATGCAAAGGGCGCCGTTATCGCCGGGTTCTACTTTGATCCGTACGCCCGTCCCGGTGTGAAACGTGGCGGTGCGTGGATGAATGAAATCCGCGTGCGCGACTTTGAAACACGTGAAATGCTGCCGATTGCCGTGATTGTCTGCAATCAGAAGCCGCCGCAAGGCAAGCAGCCTGCAACGATGTCCTTCTATGAAGTGGTAACGCTCTTCCATGAAATGGGGCACGCGCTTCAGGAAATGTTGACCACTGTGGATTCACCAACCTGCTCGGGGATCAATAATGTGGAGTGGGATGCGGTAGAAATCGCATCGCAGTTCTTGGAACAATTCCCTTACGAACCCGCCATTTTGAAGTCACTCTCGTGTCACATTAAGACCGGCGAACCGCTCACCGATGCCTTGGCCACGGCTATTGTGCAGAAGCGCACCTTCCGCGCAGGTAATGCACTGGTGCGGCAGATTCACTTTGCCCAGACCGATCTCTTCCTGCATTCAAAGGCCTATCCGAAGAAGTTTAAGAATGCAAATGCCTGTAAGGAGGCCTTTGCAAAGAAACTCTTGCCGGCGCCCTTCCACCCGGATGACCGTTTCCTGAATGCCTTCACGCATATCTTTGCCGGCGGTTATGCCGCAGGATATTACTCGTATAAGTGGAGTGAAACGCTCTCGGCAGATATCTATGGTGCCTTTGCTGGTGAAACCACCGCAACGCGAAAGCGGATGGGTAAGAAATATCGTGATACGATTCTGGCCCTTGGCGGTTCGAAACCGGCCGCAGAGGTCTTCCGTCAGCTGATGGGACGCGACCCGGATGCCAATGCCATCCTGCGCTTGACCGGGTTGAAAAAGGATTGAATCCATCCTTAAAAAATAGGACACCGGGCCGGATAACCTCCGAAACGGTGTCCTCTTTTATCGCAGTATGTTCCGTCTTGAAACATCACCCATCCCGACATTTAGAGGGTTTACCGTCAAATGTTTTCGGCAAGGCCGCACCAACCTCGCCGAACGGCGTTTGATGCGGACCGTCATTCGCTTTGCACCTGTAAAAGGTGTGGTAGGGGTCTTTCTCCATCATCCGGCGATTGTTGTGGAAATGGCGCTTCTGGAAGCGGCGTGGCAGGCACAGGGATGCCCGGAAGTAACCCTGCCAACCGAACAACAAGCCGTGCTCTTCGGTTCTCTTCACCCCATTTGTCACACCCCCTTCGCAGGATATGATGATGTGTGGTTGGAAGGCGATCGCATTAGGATTGCCTCCAAAAAACAGCCCAACCCAACCGTATGGCAAAGCCGATTTAATGCACTTGTCCATCAATGTCTTCTTGATGCGGCAACGGCACAATTGGAATGTTTCAGACCGCAGTTGCACCGGTTACCGCGCTCCATTCAGATTCGCCCCCTCCGCCCACGGATTCTCGGACAATGCACGCGCGAGGGAGACATCTACCTCAACCTCTCGCTGCACCATTGGCCAACCGAAATAATGACGGAAACATTGGCACACGAATTGGTCCATCTGGAATATTTTAATCACTCCAATGCCTTTTGGAAACGCCTGACCGAACTCCTTCCAGACTGGTTGCCCCGTTCGCTCGCCCACTATCTGTAAGCACCTCATCCATTATCAGCGCATAGTGCTTACTCAAAGAGAATCTCTAATCCGCCTTTCTGCCGTGAGTACAGGGCTGGAGTCTTTGCTTTTTCATAGGATGGCTGGGATTTTAGGGATGATTAGGGCTTTTAAGGGATGGGAGATAATCTGCCACCCCTCAGGACTGAAGCCTACGGCTTTTGTGGTTTGCCGTAGTGGAGCGGGGTCGGGCACACCAAGCGTTTGGCGTTTAAGCGTTCGCTCCACGCTCGTCACACACCAAAAGTGAGCCCTTGTGAGCGCGCGAGTCACTGGCAGTTTGACGCAGATTTGGCGGTTTTTCACCTTTTTCACCTCTTTTTTACCCTGTTGAAAACTTTTTTTGACGGCGTGGGTTTGGGGGCTGTTTTACCGCTTTTTGCCCTCAAACCTGCCCTTTTTGAAGCGGAGTACTTTTCAGGATAAGTCTTTGAGTGGTAGAGGCTTATGCTGAAAAACGCTCAAAATCAACCCGCCTATAGCGGCTTCCTTGTCCTAACGTGACCGAGTTATCAACAGATTTTGCCTGTTAATAACTCCAATTTCGCTGAAACTGCTGCTCAATTTCGCTGAAACTGCCTTTCACTTTCGCTGAAAATGATCCGCCTTTTCGCTGATATTTTGACCCAAAATCGCCGATTTTTCGCCTTAAAA
>JAFTHG010000082.1 GCA_017457555.1 Kiritimatiellia bacterium
ATAGTAAGGTTGCTATGAAACATCTTTTTGCTTTTCTTATCCTCGGTGCCTTGTGCTTTACAGGGTGTATCGCAGTGTCGTATCAGCAGCTCCAGTTGCCGGAAGGGGTGACGTTGGCGCAGCATCAGACGGTGGCGCAGTATGATCAGCTCGTGGAGGAACCGTGCCGTCACATGACAGCGCAGTGTCCGGATGCTTGTGATCATGGCGGCGTGTATGCGGTCTTTTCCATCAAGGAGTACATGGATTACCAGCAGTTCTCGCGTGAGGGTGAGGAGCGTCAGAAGACATTTGCGGTGCGTTTGTGGATGCGTGATGGGACGCCGGCTCCTGAGACGTCCAAGGCTTTGCGTTATACGATTGGTGAGCTTGATGCCGGGCAGACGGTGACGTTGCACTGGGCGCACTTCTATCGCATTACCGAAAGTGGCAATTTCCCTGAACGTATCGTGACCCTGTTAGCGGAGTAAGACTATGGCGGCACTCCCTCCCTTAAAAGTCTTGATGGCGGCCGGTGAAGTTTCCGGCGACATGTATGGTGGCGCATTGATTCAAGCCTTGCGGAAGCAGTTTCCCGAACGGGAGATTGAGGTGCGTGGTATGGGCGGCGATGCGATGAAGGCTGAGGGCGCCCAATTGCTGCACCACACCGACACGTTGGGCGCGATGGGTATCTTTGAGGTGCTGGGGAAGTTGCGCTACTTCAAGCAGGTGATGCAGGATATGGTGGATCTCGCTACATCGTGGCAACCCGATGTGCTGATTACGCTGGACTACTACTCGTTCAATATCGCGCTGGCAGAGAAGGTTAAGGCGCTGGGGATTCGCACGGTTCACTACATTTCGCCCAAGGTGTGGGTGTGGCGCAGCGGACGTATTCACCGTATGGCCAAGGCGTATGATTTGTTATTGTGCATCTTCCCCTTTGAACCGGCACTCTATGAGCCGGTGGGGCTGCCGGCTGTTTATGTGGGCCATCCACTTGTTGAACAGGCGGCAGCGACCAAAGCTGAGGCCGAGCCCGATTTGCCCTGGACGGGTGAACACCGCATTGCGCTCCTGCCAGGCAGCCGTGCCGGAGAGATTCGCTCCATTCTGCCGACCTTCCTGCGGGCAGCACGGCGGATTGAGCGCGTCAAGCACGACCACTGCTCATTCATTATCCCCGTGCCCACGCCCAAGATGCGCGCAGAGGTGGAGCGAATTCTCGCCAAAGAGCCCCTGCCCCGGCATTTAACCGTGATTGATGGCAATGCGCGCCATGTGATGCGTCAGGCACGGGCGGCTATGATTGCCAGCGGGACGGCCACGTTAGAGGCGTGCCTGATGAACTGTCCGGCAGTGTTGGCCTATCGGGTCAGCTTCCTGACCGAACTCGTCGCGCGCTTGGTCCTGCCAAAGGCCTCCTTCCGTTTTGCCGGATTGGTGAACATTATCGCCGGAAAGGGCGTGATGACCGAACTCCTTCAGCGCGATTTCAATATCTACAATGCCGCCTCTGAAACGTTGAGTCTGCTGAGGAATACGGCGGCTCGCAAAAATCTGCTCGCTGCCTATGCCGAAGTACAAGCCCAATTGGGCGAACCCGGCGCCACCGATCGGGCAGCAAAGGCCATCGCAGACTGTCTGGCAAAAGCCTGACCGAGCGTATCAAGTGGCCATGTAACACATCATGCCACCATTACAGTACTTTAATGCCTCTCACCCGCGTCCCAAGCGTGGGTGATTTTTTTGCCTGAGCGACTCTTTTACATCACACTCGCGTCTTTCATCCTTCGCACACGCCATAAGAAAACCACATTCCATCCCCTTAAATCCGGGACAATTCCACAACAAGGCATTGCTCCCATTGCCAAAAAGCCACATTCATCCCCCACCCCTTCACTGCTTACGCCAAAAGATTGGCAAGCTGCGGCAGAATCTGGGCAGTACTCCATTTCACTCCCGCCATCCTTGCTCCGCATCTTCGCACACACCACAAAAAAAAGGGCATCCGAGTGGATGCCCTTTTTTTGATGTCCGTCATCAACGATTAGTCGATTTTGGGAGCGCCTTCTGCCGCTTTGTACTTCGGACCGTAGTAGGCCTTGAGGTAGATTTCGCGGATTTCAGCAATCAACGGATAGCGCGGGTTGGCCGGCGTGCACTGATCGTCGAAGGCTTCTTCTGCCAAGGTGTCGAGATAACGGAGGAATTCTTCTTCCGGAACGCCCCAAGCCTGGATGGAATCGGGGATATTCACCGACTTCTTGAGTTCTTCCACAGCCTTGACCAGCGCGTCTACCTTTTCAGCATCGCTTTGACCATAGCCCAAACCGAGCACATCGGCGATGCGAGCATAGCGCGAACGGGCCATCGGATAGGTGTACTGCGGGAAGATAGCCTGCTTGGAGGGGTTTTCAACCGCATTGTAACGGATGATATCGCAGATTAGGAGCGCATTGGCAACACCGTGAGGAATGTTGTACTTCGCACCGAGCTTGTGAGCCATTGAGTGGCAAAGACCCAGGAAGGCGTTAGCAAAGGCCATACCGGCGATGTTGGATGCGTAGTGCATCTTTTCGCGAGCCTTACGGTTGGCGCCACCTTCATCATAGCTCAGCTTGAGATACTTGAAGACCAGACGGATGGCTTCAAGGCTGAGAGCATTGGTCCATTCGGTGGAAAGCACAGAAACCATCGCTTCCAAAGCGTGCACCAGCGCGTCAATACCAGAAGCAGCAGTAAGGCCACGCGGCATCGAGAGCACCAATTCAGGATCCGCAATCGCGATATCCGGCGTCAGAGCATAGTCAGCAATCGGATACTTCTTGTGCGTGCGGGAATCGGTCACCACAGCAAACGGCGTCACTTCGGAGCCCGTACCAGAGGTCGTCGGGATGGCCACCATGATAGCCTTTGCGCCAAGTTTCGGGAAGGTGTAGATACGCTTTTCAATATCCATGAAGCGCATCGCCATATCTTCGAACTTGGCTTCCGGGTTTTCATAGCGCAACCACATCATCTTGGCAGCATCCATCGGCGAACCGCCACCGAGAGCAATAATCAAGTCGGGCTTGAAGGAGTTCATACGGGCCAGACCGGCTTCAATGGTGTCTGTATCCGGATCGGGCTTCACTTCATAGAAGATTTCCACATCAATGCCCATATCTTCGAGCACAGAGGTGACCTTCTCGGTGTAACCGAGGTCGAAGAGCGGCTTATCCGTCACGAGGAATGCGCGCTTACGATCGTTGATTTCGCGGAGAGCGAAAGGCAAGCAACCATACTTGAAGTAGACTTTCGGCGGGACCTTGAACCACAGCATATTTTCGCGGCGTTCAGCAATGGTCTTGACGTTCATAAGATGCTTCACTCCAATGTTTTCAGAGACAGCGTTTCCACCCCAGGAGCCGCAACCGAGCGTCAACGAGGGAGCCAGTTTGAAGTTGTAAAGGTCACCGATTGCACCCTGAGAAGCAGGGATATTCACGAGCACACGGCCCGTAGGAAGCATCGTGCCATAGGATTTGATGCGATCGGTATTGGCCGGATTGGTGTAATACACGGAGGTGTGACCCAAGCCTCCGGCTTCAATGAGCTTCTTGGCCATCATTGCGCCTTCTTCAAAGTTCTTGGCGCGATAGAGTGCCAACACCGGCGACAACTTTTCATGAGAGAAGGGTTCTTCCGGACCCATCGTAATATCCTTCGTCTCACCGATGAGCACCTTTGCCGACTTCGGCACCGAGAAGCCAGCCATTTCGGCAATCTTCCATGCGGGCTGGCCGACAATCTTGGCATTCAGACGGCCGTCCACAAAGATGGTGGCAGCGACTTTCTTGCGTTCGGTCGCATTGAGCAGATAGGCACCACGTTCAATGAATTCCTTCTTCACGGTTTCGTAAAGCGAATCCACCACGATGACCGACTGTTCGGAAGCGCAGATCATACCATTATCGAAGGTCTTCGACATGAGAATGGAGGAAACCGCCATCTTGTAGTGCGCCGTTTCATCAATCAAGGCAGGGGTGTTACCTGCACCCACGCCAAGAGCGGGCTTACCAGACGAGTAAGCAGCCTGCACCATACCGGGGCCACCGGTTGCGAGAATAAGGTTGGTATACTTGTGATGCATGAGTGCCGCCGACATGGCCATGGTAGGTTCTTTAATGCAACCCACGATACCTTCCGGAGCACCTGCACGGATAGCGGCGCGATGAATGACCATAGCGGCTTCATACGTGGCACGCTTTGCACGGGGGTGCGGAGAGAAGACGATACCATTACGCGTCTTCAGAGCGATGAGAGCCTTGAAGATTGCCGTCGAGGTGGGGTTTGTCGTCGGCACGATACCGGCGATAATGCCGATCGGTTCGGCGATACGACGAATACCATACGTTGCGTCATATTCCAATTCGCCGCACGTCTTGGCATCCTTGTAAGAGTTATAAATGAATTCAGAAGCGAAGTGATTCTTAATCACCTTATCTTCCAGCACGCCCATGCCGGTTTCTTCAACAGCAAGCTTAGCCAATTCAATACGGTGAGCACAAGCTGCAAGCGCGCATTCACGGAAAATTTTGTCTACCTGTTCCTGAGTGTAGGTCGAATAGATTGCCTGTGCTTTCCGCACACGGTCCATCAACTCATCCAGTTCTTTCAACTGGGCGGCTTCATCCACGACCGGTTTCGCCGGGGCTGCAGGAGCAGCAGGGGTGGCCTTTGCGCTCGCTTTGGGAGCGGCTTTCTTCGTTGCCATAATTTTCTCCTTTTATGGTTACATTTGGAAAATCGGTATAAAAGTATCGATTATTTCACATTGAATGTCAAGGAAAAAATGAAAAACCTTGATTTTTAGAGGTTTAACAGGGGTTCCTGGCGTATAAAACGGCTTTCTAAAGAGTACCTATTATGGCGTGTTGCGTCATCTTAACTTCTCACAATACATCGCTCGGAACGTTTCTTCCCTGACATTCCTGCATTCTTCTGTACGCATATCCTGACTATATACCTAGTGAATTGCAAGTTAAATCGCGAGGGGATATTGGGAAAAGGTTAAAAATCTTCATGCGGCTTCCTTCTTTTTGAGTTGTGTAGGTCTTGGGTAATTCACGAGTTTGTATTGGAGAATTTCGATAGCTTTTGAGGTGAGTCTGGAGAAGTCTGTTCGCTTAGGATAGAATCGTCGGATGATGCGATTGAAATTCTCTATGGATCCTTTTTCCCAAGAGGCATAGGCATGGGTGTAA
>JAFTHG010000083.1 GCA_017457555.1 Kiritimatiellia bacterium
GAAAACAACTAATCTTTATCTTTTTGATTTGGGCTGCTGGAGATGCTTTTAATATTATTCTCGGAGGAGCCTTAAAAGGTGCTGGAGACACCCGATTTGTCATGATTGTCATCGCAATCATCTCGGTGGTGCTCTGGCTTCCTGCCCTCTTCATTCTCTACGCCTGCGGCTATGGCATCATTGCGCTCTGGTGGACAATGCCCGGCTACGTCTTTTTAGCCGCTGGCACCTTTGCATGGCGCTTCTACAGCGGAGGTTGGGAAAAACACAATGTTATCGGTGATTAACGCCACTCATTAACTTTTATTCTAAGGTTCGCTCAATTGGGCGGACCTTCTTTTTAAATCGTACTATTTCACTTCTTCGGCTCTTCGTACTATTTTCTAGACAGGTCTAAAAAAGTCCTCGGTCAAAAATTGTATTATTTAAGATTTCTTCCCGAGCGGAAATTTCCCTTTAAAGTATTGGCCCATAAAGATTTTGTACTGTTTAAATTTTGCATGAATAGTACAGACTGTACTGATTTTAAGCCGAATGCTGCCAGCCCTAAAATATTCAAGATAAGTTATTGTAAATGAATAAGTTACGGCACGGCAAATAGAGTACAAAGTATTGAAGAAATGAAAGTACTAAAAACAAAAAAACGCTTGAGCAATGCTCAAGCGTAAAATGGCTCCGAAGGCAGGATTCGAACCTGCGACCAAGTGATTAACAGTCACCTGCGCTACCACTGCGCCACTTCGGAACGAAAAAGAAAATCGTCTGAAAATTGGCTCCGAAGGCAGGATTCGAACCTGCGACCAAGTGATTAACAGTCACCTGCGCTACCACTGCGCCACTTCGGAACGTGGAGATGTTTTCTAAAAATTGGTGGCGGGTGAGGGTCACGATCCCCCGACACGCGGATTATGATTCCGCTGCTCTACCAACTGAGCTAACCCGCCAAGCAGAAAACGGCACAAATTATAGCAAGGGGAAAGAAGTGCCGTCAAGTCTTTTTTTGTAAAGACATAATTTTTCCCAGACTCTTTCACGAAATATCCTTCATTACCTTTGCACAAAACAATATGTTACAATACGTTCATCCGCAAAACACCACCTCTTCTTTTATAAAAACCGTAAAAGTTTGTGGAAACGAAAACACTTTTGCCGTTCTACTCCAATGAACACCTCGTACAGTGTGTTCTGGAAACGCCCTGCGGCAGCGTTCTCCATCCATCCTGCCGCTCAAAGGATTGAACTATGAAAACAGTCATTATGATGCTCTGCATGAGCCTTCTCCTCCCCATATTTGCACAGGAATCCCAAGCCCCTGCCGCACCTCAACCATGTACCACCTGCATCAAAGAAGGTAAAGCCCCCACTCCGGAACAGCATAAAGCTTTCCGCAAACAGATGAAAGAACGCTTCCAAAAGCATATGACGGAGATTAAAGCCGCCTGCGTCTGCAGTGAAGAAATCTGCCCCTGTTTCAAGGTGATGAGCGAACGTCCGCAATTCGCTAGGCCCACGAAGAAGCCTTCCGAAATGACCGATGCCGAACGTGAAGCGTTCCGCAAACAGATGAAAGAGCAGATGGAAGCTTTCCGTCAAAAAGTGGAGGCTGCCAAAGCCACTTGCAAATGTGGTGAAGCTTGCCGTTGTTTACCACGTCCGCAATTGCGTGGCAAACACCACCGTAAAGGCAAAGGGCCTCGTCATCCCGGAGTAAAGAACGCTCCCAAGCATTGCAGCGAGCATCCGACACCGACGCCTGCTGCTGAATAATTCTCTCAACCCACACCTTCCGGTTGGCGTCAACCGGAAGGCCTTTTTATTGGCACTTATGGACTGGACACCTGAAGCTCACTCCGCCTTTGAAGCCACCGTTCAAACCACCAAAGAACGTCTGCTCCAACTCGCTGATCGCCATCTTCACCCACTTTTACGCCAACGATTAACAGCGGAAGACATCCTTCAAGAGATGTTGGCAACGGCGCTTAAATCTCCGGCATTCTTCTCCAAAGCATCCGAAGTTCCCATCTATTTCAAACTTCGTCGGCTTCTCTTTCAAACACTTGCCGATGCTGAACGTCACCATTTAAAATCCCGCAAACGCGATCTTTATCGGGAAATACCTCTTGATTTAGAGCAGGAAGATCCGGATGCTCCCACACCCCGTACACTCGTTGCAGAAATTTCCTCCCCATTTACCAAGGTCGCACGGCAAGAACGCTATAGCTTACTGTCCACCGTCCTGAGTTCGCTCCCAGCTAATGATCGTCGCATCATTGTCTTACGGCACTTTGACGGTTGTACCAATGCCGAATGTGCCTCAATTCTTAACCTTTCCGAAAAAGCAGCCAGCTTGCGTTACGTACGTGCGCTTACGCGATTGCAAGAACGTCTCGCTCGTTTAACAGAATTCAATATCTGATCTCCACGAAAATTTTCTTATGTCAACACCCCTTGAAACGATTGTTGAAACCTTCTCAGAAGCCTTGCGCCGTGGTACAACGCCAAATATTGACACTATAATTGCACGCTATCCCGAACACGCCACCGCCTTAAAACATATCCTTCCCACATTACTTACATTAGAAGATTTTGCACAGGAAACCTCCGGCATTCCACACGAAGCAGACCTTCCCCTGCCGATGGTCCTCGGCAATGAATTCCGGCTTGAACGTAAACTCGGCTATGGCGGCATGGGGACAGTCTTTGAAGCCGTACAGATCCCTCTGGCGCGTCGCTGTGCTGTCAAAGTGCTTGCGCGACACCTTGCCGCTAATCCCCGTCATCGAAAAGCATTTATTCGGGAAGCCCGTTTGATTGGCAATCTGCATCACCCGCAAATTGTCAAAGTTATCAGTGCCGGTGAAACATCGGACTACGCCTATTATGCGATGGAACTCATTGAAGGCGGCTCCAGTCTTGAACGCTTCACCCCTGAATCGCCACGCCAACTCTTATATTTTGCTGTGCAAACGGCACAGGCTCTCTCGTATATCCACCAGTGTAATTTAACCCACTGCGATATCAAACCCTCTAATTTACTCATTGATGCGGGGCAACGCCTTCTTATCAGTGATTTCGGTCTTGCTCAAACGCCGAAAGATTCCGCCATACCTTCGCCCCAAACATATGGAGGCACACGTGCTTATCAAGCTCCAGAGTACCAATCCTCGCCTGCCGCAGACCAATACGCCTTTGGCAGAACATTTTGGGAATGTTTTGAAAATCTAGGCCCTCTTTCTCCCGATTTGACCGCGATTCTCTCTGTTTGCACAGCTCCGGATCCAACACACCGCTATCCCTCAATGGATGCTGTTGCGGAAGATTTACGCCACCTCCTTGCCGGAGAACCTGTTTCCGCACGTCCGGCATCACCACTTCGACGTCTTTGGCTCTGGAGCCGACGCAACCCCCTTGTAGCAACACTTGTTTCCCTCTTAACGATCGGGATTCCCACCTTTCTCACACTTCTCGCTATCGCCCACCACCGCACACGAGCCGCTCTAGACATTGCCGAGTCCAATCTTGCCGTTGCCGACACTGCGCTCGCCTGTACCTTTGAGCACGTGGGACAAGACGAACCCTCCAGGCGTGCAGCTGTCTTACTGGAGGCTCTCATCCCCTACTATCGCGATGTCATTAAACGTCGAGATACTACACCAGAACGCATCGCCTCAGCTGAAGGTATTATTGGTCAGGTGGCACTCCGTACAGGCGATACGTCTAATGCGGTTGCCGCCTTTCAACGCCAGCTTAAAGCCTTTCCGACTTTGCAAACGCAAAATCGTTTAGCCGAAGCGCTCTCCTTGTCCGGTGACATCATTACCGCCACACAATTACAACAGGAAATTGCGCTTCATCTTGACGATACTCACATGGAAAGCCGCATTGAAGCCATTCGGGCCTGTGCCAATCAAACAATGCCCGATGCACTCACATTGTGGGAACGCGCCCTCCAAGCAGTGCGCCCACTTCGTGAAACACATCCAGAAAATCCCGATATACAACATCTTCATATTACGCTAATTGAACGCCTCACAAACATTGCACCTCATCTGCTCACGCCAGAAGAAACGGCACTCAATCTTGACGAAGCGCGTGTTACCCTGGCCACGGAGCATCTGTCAAAACCCGATTATGGCATTGCGGCACTCAACCGAATAACCCGTCGCTTAAATCAGACAGATATTCCTCTTACCCCGGAAGATGAACACTGTTTGAACAGCGTACGCACTTTAGCCAAACAGCTTTTAGGAAAATGGCAGGACGATCCACAAGTCCTGTTAGCCACAGTCCAATTTGCTGTTGCTGACAGTAGTCGGATTCGCCGTTCACCTCGCCATAATCTGCAAGCGATGCAACAAAGCGAACGTCTCTTTGGCGCATTAGAAGCTCTTTTCTTCGGCTCCTCCCTTCCTGACGATACCAAGACACCACTCTTTGACACTCTCTTTAACGATCTCCTTTCTGCGCGTCAGAAGAAAATCCGAGAACGAACCGAACACCTACGCCGCCGAATGCAACGTGAAAACAACCGACCCCGTAAATGGTCTCGCTCCCGTACAAAAGCGACAACACCTTAATGACTCTGAGGCTCTCCGAAACTCACAGAATGAGCAGAACCACGGACATTGCAGAAAAACACGGCTTGACACTGTAACGACATCCGCTCAACGACCGTTCAGAATGTGCTATACTTTGCTAATAGAGATGTAACCGTTCTTATCTGGAGAGAATTATGTTTCCGATTGTAGACAAAGAACAACTATCTGCAGATGTCTATTCGATGTGGATTCAGGCCCCACTCATTGCAGAAGAGCGTCAAGCTGGTCAATTTATCATTCTTCAACTGGACGAACAATTTGGCGAACGCATTCCCTTAACCATTGCAGATGCAGACCCTGTTAAAGGAACTGTCCGTATTATCTTTCAGGCCGTTGGCGCCTCTACCAAACGTTTAGCACAGCTCAATGTCGGCGATGCGCTTCCCGTCTTCCTGGGACCATTAGGCAAACCTACACATATTGAACGCAAAGGCACCGTAGCCTGCGTGGGTGGTGGTATTGGCGTAGCCCCAATGCATCCGATTGCCCAAGCTATGAAACAGGCAGGCAATAAGGTCATCGTCATTATGGGAGCGCGCACTAAAGAGTTACTGATTCTTGAAAAAGAGATGGCCGCCATTGCCGATGAGTTTATCATTTGCACCGATGATGGATCCTATGGGCGCAAAGCATTAGTCACCGAACCTCTCAAAGAGGTATGCGCTCGCGAACCTATTGCCGAGTGTGTCACGATCGGCCCTCCCATCATGATGAAATTCTGTGCGCTAACCACATTACCCTTTGCCGTTCCCACTACAGCCTCACTCAACTCCATTATGATTGATGGCACCGGCATGTGTGGCGGTTGTCGCGTGATGGTCGGCGGCAAGATTCAGTTCGTCTGCGTGGATGGCCCGGAATTTGACGCGCATCAGGTTGATTTTGACAATCTAATAAAACGCAATCGCGCCTTTGCTGCTCGCGAACGTGAAGACTCATGCAATCTCTTTAAGATTGCGGATGCCAAACAAAACGAATCCCTCCGCTAAAAACGGGAGTTCAAATCATGTCCTTTATTACTCCGGAAGCCCTCAAAGCCGCCGCACAGGAAACGTGGAATACACTGAAAGACCGCACCCTTTCGCCTAAAGAACGTACAGCAATCGCCCAACAACCGATGCCGGTGCAACCGCCTGAAGTGCGTAAATTCAATATACAAGAAGTGGCAATCGGTTATAGCGAAGCACAAGCACGTATTGAAGCTAACCGCTGTTTGCAGTGTAAGAATGCGCCCTGTATGAAAGGTTGCCCCGTTTCCATCAACATTCCCGGCTTTATCCGTGAAGTGGCACAAGGCAACTACGCAGAGGCTCTGGCTGTTATCCGTCAGAGCAGTATTCTGCCTGCTATTTGCGGCCGAGTCTGCCCACAAGAAAATCAGTGCCAGAAGGCCTGTACCGTTGGCGTGATTCACAAAGATGTCAACCAGAGTGTGGCGATTGGCCGTCTGGAACGTTACGTGGCAGACTGGCAGCGCGCCCACGAAGCAGAGGCTCCTATTGACAACACGGTGAAACCTGCCACCGGGAAAAAGGTCGCAGTAGTAGGTTCCGGGCCTTCAGGAATCACGGTCGCAGCAGATGTACGCCGTGAAGGTCACGATGTCACCCTCTTTGAAGCCTTCCAAAAACCCGGCGGTGTGCTGGTCTATGGCATTCCGGAATTTCGCTTACCCAAGGCGATTGTTGACAAGGAAGTTGAAGGTTTGAAGCAAATGGGTGTCACCGTAGTGCCCAACTTTGTCGTCGGCCGCACGCGCAAATTGAAAGATTTGATGGAAAAGGATGGTTTTGATGCCGTCTACGTCGGCTCCGGTGCAGGATTGCCACGCTTTATGGGTATCCCCGGTGAAGAGTTGGTGGGGGTCTTCTCTGCGAATGAATATCTCACCCGTGCCAACCTTATGAAAGCCTATGACCGCGCTGCAGCGGCCACACCCTACTATCCCGCGAAACGCGTTGCCGTCCTGGGCGGTGGCAATGTGGCAATGGATGCTGCGCGTATGGCCTTCCGTCTGGGCGCAGAAGAGGTCTATCTCATCTACCGTCGCGGCCGTTCGGAGATGCCGGCCCGTGCAGAAGAGGTGGAACACGCCGAAGAAGAGGGTGTCGACTTCCGTTTTCTTTGTAATATTGAACGTATCTTAGGCGATGACAATGGTGTCGTCAATGCCATTGAATGTCTGCGTTATGAATTGGGCGAACCCGATGCTTCCGGCCGTCGCAGTCCAGTGCCTGTCGCAGGCAGTGAATTTACGTTACCCGTTGATGCAGTCATCATTGCCATCGGTAATGCCTCTAATCCGCTCATTCCGCAAACGACCGCCGGTCTTGAAATCAATCGTCGCGGCAACATCGTGGTTGATGATCAACAGGCCACCAGTCTACCTGGCGTCTATGCCGGAGGCGATATTGTGCTCGGTGCTGCCACAGTGATTCTCGCTATGGGTGAAGGACGCCGCGCCGCAAAGGCCATCAACGCCTATCTCGCTACGAAATAATGTCCGCCTGTAGTCCGGTGAAGACCGGCCTCTGAAAGGGATTACCATGCACTATCGTGATGTGGTTTCTGATTCTCGACGTGTTACGCCGGGCGTCCTGTTTGTCGCAATTCCCGGTGTCAATGTTGATGGTGCGCGCTTTATTCGACAGGCACGTGAAAAGGGTGCGGCAGCCGTAATGGGTGCCACCGAAGATTGCGACATCCGTGTCAGCAATCCACGCCGTGCTTATGCCGAAGCGTGCGCCGAACACTTTGGGAACCCCTCTCAGCAACTCTTACTGTGTGGCATCACAGGAACCAATGGCAAAACCACCACCACACTCCTACTCCGCGATATGCTCGCACAGGGCGGTTTGCAACCGGGACTTATCACAACCGTTGCGATTGAGTGGCCGGGGCATTCCGAACCTGCCGCTTGCACCACACCCGATGCACACGCTTTGCAAACCACGCTAAATGCGATGACCAAGGCGTCCTGCCGTGCTGCCGTAATGGAAGTTTCCAGTCACGCCATTGATCAGGAGCGTATCGCTGGGTGCCATTATGCGGTGCTGGCTTTCACCAATCTTACGCAAGATCACCTTGATTACCACGGCACGATGGAAGCCTACTATCAGGCAAAAGCCAAACTTTTTCTGGACCATCCCGAAACACCTGCCGTCATCAATCAGGATGACCCCTACGGCAAACGCCTCTTAACCGAGCTGACTGCCGCTGGGCACAAACGCCTCTTCCCCTACTCTCCGTCAACAATTTCTGCGACCTTTTCCGCACAAGGCACGGAGGCGACCTTTGTCCTGAAAGGACGAACCCTCTCTTTTAAGACAGCACTCTGTGGCCGCTACAACCTTGCCAATCTACTTTGTGCCGCTACAGCTGCCACTGCGCTGGGGGTAACGACCGATGCCATCCTCTGTGCCATCACCGCCGCCCGTCCGCAATGGGGACGATTGGAACCAGTTGCTCCCGGCGTTTTTGTGGACTATGCCCACACTGATGATGCACTGGCCAACGTACTGGCAACGCTCCGTGAAATCACAACAGGAAAATTGATTTGCGTCTTTGGATGTGGTGGCGATCGCGACCGGACGAAACGTCCCAAGATGGCCGCTGCGGTAGAGCGTTACGCCGATACGATTCTGGTCACGTCTGATAATCCCCGAACGGAAGATCCTGACGCTATCATCGCCGATATTCTCCCCGGCTTTACGCACGCCAAGCCTATGACCGAACCCGACCGCCGCATCGCCATCCGCAAAGCCTTAACTCTTAAGACCGATGCCGATGTGGTACTGATCGCCGGCAAGGGACACGAACCTTATCAAGAGATTAAAGGTGTGCGCTATCCCTACAGTGACGCCGAGGAAGTGCGCGCCTTTTACGCCGATTAAGGGCGCTTGCAGCGCACATTCATCTGCTCTAAAAGCACCGTCATCGTAAGAATGAATCCCAAAAGGAAGCAGGGATAAACGCTCATCGCGATACCTTGCACCACCCATCCCAATACCAGTGGCATCAGGGCTGCGCCAGTGTAGGCACACGCCATCTGCAATCCCATCGCCGCCTGTGACGCTCGCACTCCGAAACGTTCAGGAGTCGCATGGAGAAAACAGGGAAAGAGTGGCGCAGCACCCAATCCAACCAGCAGCAATCCCACTTGAATCAACCGAAAGGTCGCCGGGAAGAGCAATAGAATCGCACCGGCTACAACACAGCCTGCTCCCCAGCGAATCATATTCTTATCGCCAATACGGTCTGCCACAAAGCCCGACAAGAAGCGTCCCACCGTCATACCTCCATAGAAGAGTGCCGCCCATTTGGCCGCCTCTTCCGGCGTAACGCCACCAACTAAATGCAGATAACTGCCAGCCCAGATGCCCGCACAGAATTCAAGCCCCTGCATGGCGAAGAGTCCGGCGAGGGCAAATCCCATTCCAGGCAGACGCAATGCCTCCCACGTAGTCATCGGAGATCCTTCGGCAGAGGACGCTGTGGCATCGTGTTTCCAACAGGGGCGGCTGATAAAAAGGAGCACCGCCATGACACCTTGCAAGGCAGCAACCGTCCAATAGCCTCCCTGCCACGGGAAACCGTGCAGTAACACCCACGCAATCAGGCACGGACCTCCCGTCGCTCCCACGCCCCACGCCACGTGAATCCAGCTCATCTGCCGTGAAGTCCCGTGTAATGCCACATAACTGTTCAGGACTGCGTCAATTGAACCAGCCCCCAATCCTAATGGTACCGCACAGGCACAGACCCAGCCAAAGGAGGGTGCCAGCGCAAATCCCAGAAGAGCCACCACCGTCAACAAGGTGCTTCCCACCGTGATGGTCCACGTTCCAAAACGGGAAATCAACGCATTGGAGCAGAGAGCCGAGAGTACTGTGCCTGCAGTAATCAGTACCGTTACATAACCGGCATACGACACCGGCACATTCAACGCCGTATACATCGATGGCCACGCCGCGCCGATCATTCCATCGGGCAATCCCATACTGAAAAAGGCCAAGTAAATGATGGGTAACATCCACGAAATCATTATCTTTTCTCGCTCTATAATGGCTTTTGAAATATGAATAACGGTGCCCCACTGGACACCGTTACGTTATACTGATGGTCTGGACGTCCAGACCATCACATCACACATTCGGGCAACGTACCGCCCGATCTTCCTTCACAAAGAGTGGCGGCACCGCCTGAGAACAATCTGCTGTAGCAAAAGCACAGCGCGGTGCAAAGGCGCATCCGGGAGGGAAACGGCCGGGCGGTGGCACGGTGCCGGGAATATCCTGCAACTGGGTGCGTTCCAATTTCAAACTGGGCACAGCCGCTAACAGGCCACGTGTGTAGGGATGTTTCGGATTAGACAAGACCGCTTTTACCGAACCGCTCTCCACAATTCGCCCGGCGTACATCACGTAGAGCCGCTCCATATAACTGGCCACGATACCCAAATTGTGCGTAATCAGCAATAATGCCATTTGACGCTCCCGTGCCAGACGATCCATCAATCCCAGAATCTTCCGCTGCGTCGTCACATCCAGTGCCGTCGTGGGCTCATCTGCCACCAAGAGTTGGGGTTCGGCAGCCAGTGCCATCGCCAACATCACACGCTGGCACTGCCCACCGGAGAGTTCGCATGGATAGGCAGAAGCCGCCCGAACCGGGTCCGGCAAGCCCACATCCGCCAGAAGCGACAAAATACGTTCACGGCGAGCGGCCTTTGACATCGGCGGCAGGACTTCCCCAATCTGATCACTCAGGCGAATCACCGGATTCAAACTGGCCATCGGGTCCTGAAAGACGTAGGCGATGCCATGGCGGCGTGTTTCACGCAGTGCGGTGGGCTCTTCAAGTAAATTGCACCCTTTGAAGAGAATTTTCCCGGTGCGAATGGCGCGATCGGTCGGCGGCAATGACGTCACACTGAGCGCCGTCACCGACTTACCACAGCCACTCTCACCCACCAATGCCACACGTTCTCCGGGATGAACGCAGAGCGACACCTCCGGCACCGGCGTAATCAATCCGCCAGGTGTGCGAAAGGTCACCGACAGATTTTCAATTGATAAGAGCGGAGTCGTTTCAGCCATACAGCAAGCCCTTAAACTGACAAGTCGAGGTGTTCCAATTCTGCCACGCTGTCCGCTTCCTTGATCGCCGCGGCGCCACGATCCTGCGTATCAAACGAAACGCCCTTCCGATTGATTACCAGGCGCACCAACGTCGGAATCGGCAATGTCGTGACCAACGACAACACCACGATTGCATTGAAAAACGTTTCATCCAATAAGCCAAGGCTCAATGCCACGGCCGCCGCTGCCAACGTTGCCGACAACTGTGGCACTGTCATCAAACCGGCGCAGAGCCCTTGGTTGTTATTGAAGCCGGATATTCGCATCGCCAGCCAGCCACTGATTACCTTACTGCTCACCAGCCCCACCACCGTGGCGCCTGCAATCAACAGGCTGCGCGTAATATCCGCGCCTTCACTCATCCCGAGGAAGACGCGCAAATCTGCCTGGAAGCCCACGCTGAGGAAGAGGAAGGGAATCACCAAGCCAAAGCCGATACTCTCCAAACGACGGTGGATATCCTCGGTTGACGTGCGGAAAGCCGGCGCCCGTGCCACAGCCAGACCCGCCACGAAAGCACCCACACTCAGGTTGACACCCAGCACGTCGCCAATGAACACGATGCTCAGCACCACCAAAAGGAAGAA
>JAFTHG010000084.1 GCA_017457555.1 Kiritimatiellia bacterium
CTTCAAAAAGGTCCTCCTGTTTGTTTGCATTCTCACTCACCTGTTCTACAAAAATTACAAGTTTTCTTGCTGGACAAGTTGACTACACCGCTTATGCCGCGCTTATGACTGCAATTCTATCATTGGCGCTTTGGGTAAAATCAATGACACTGCGAAATCTCATTACACTGGGAGTGGGGCTTATCTTTTGTATGACGAGTAAAACAACCGGATTCATCTGCGGATTTTTACTCCTTGGCATTGGCTGTATCTCCTCTTACCGTTGCACCAAGTTTTGGTTTTTTGCCATTTGTACAATGGGAATCGTTCTTCTTATTGGCGCAGCACCATTACTAACAGCATGGATTCAGTATGGCGCCCCATTTTATCCTTCAATAACATTTGACCCCGCAATTCAACCAATTGATATAACAAGTGATTTTATCGGAAACAGTGATGGTGAACAAATGGGTTTCCTTGCACGTATCATTTACGCTTGGTTCTCCCAAACATTAGCCATTCACGGATGTGCATGGTTCTATAGTCAATCGGAATTTTCTCCAGAGTTCTATGTTGCAGGAGGCGTCGCAGGTCTTGGAACATGCTTTCGTTTTCTATTCTGCATGAGCATCCTATTCCTGCTCCTCTCAAAAAAGAATACCACCTTTTGGATTGCCCTCTTCATTTTAATATCTAGCAATCTCGCACCACTTAAATACATCGGTTATAATCGTTATTTCCCACAGATGTGGGCGCTCCCATTTCTTGCACTCTTCAATTTCTTTTACGCCTTCCAAATAAACTTTTCCAACACGTGGTGGCACAGGTTTAGACGATGTGCTTTCTTCGGCGTCTGCCTATTTTTACTTCCCATTTTCTTGCGAACACTTGCTTATCAGACACGGCAACTCATTTTGGAATCAGAACGCCAAACCGTATTACAACACCTAAAAGGGCAATCATTTAAATTAGCCCCAGAGGACAACACGTTTACAATCCGTAGTCGCCTTCTGGCAGACGCAATAACAGTAAACCCTAATGCCACACAACTTGATGTTAATCAAAAGGATATTCTTTTTGGTAAAGACGCAGAAACTAAAGCACATACTTTGCGTAAACAAATTCCTATTTGTGACACTCCGCAACAATTGCTTACCTTCCCTTGGCACAAACTATTAGGAAACATCCCTAAACCCATTTTTGACACACCGCCCTTAAAGTAATGATTTCTGGTCATTTAAGCGTATCGTTTCATATACCCTTAAAACAAATGAATCAGCTGACTCGGCAGATGTAGCCCTACGCAAAACACATATTGCAAAATCAATGCAGCCCGTTGTTACGTGATTCTCTGCCGTTTCACTCCTTTTTACCCCACGTCAATGGAGCAGAAATGCACGTCAAATCGTGAGGGGACATCTGAGAAAAGGCACGCTTCTTCATCCCGCACCATTCGTTTTAAGCTGTGGGAGTCGTTAACGCGTTTGTTATAAAGCATGGCAATTACTCTTGAGATAATTGTACAACGTCATTTCTCCAGAATAGACTCATCGGTTACTATGGTTGAGAGGAGTGTTCGCGCCTGACGCAGGTTGGGAACTTTTTGTAGTTTTGGATGCGATTTTTGACGATTTGAAAATTTTTCTTGTGGAGCGGCGTTTTTTGCTCATTTTGGGCTAAAAATGGGCATTTTTGCAAAGTTTACAAAATTCACTTAAGTCTTTGATTATCAGTAACTTATGCTGAAAAAGGGGCGAAGTCAACTCGTCTACAGCGGCTTCGTTGCCGAAAAAGTGCCTCTTGGTGGGTCGGTTTGAAGGCCATTTTTGGGATCAAAAATACAGACTTGAGGTCAACGAGGGCCTCGTCCACCTTGCGCGAGGGCCTCGTTGAGGTCGCGTAAAGCCCTCGTTCACCCTGCGCGAGGA
>JAFTHG010000009.1 GCA_017457555.1 Kiritimatiellia bacterium
GTTCGGCCTGTGAGTCACCCTCGGCTCACGCACCCACTTGGTAGAGGATTGGTACTTACCAAGCCCAAAAGGGTCGTAGGAAGACAAGCCTTTTCCTTTTTGACATCCCTTCCTTTAGAAAAAACCTTTCTCACCTTCGCGGCACTATTGAACTCGGCAAGCTCGTCCCTAATAGTGCAATATTCCATAGGATGTGATATTTGATTCTCTTATTGACAGAAATGCCTAAAAGGGGTAGCATAGTGCCACATAGTTTGAGTTGCGGTGATGAAGCCGGAAGGTTCCTCTCACCACCCTCAAATGCAGAATAAACGCGTTCTACGCATATTTTTCGTCTAAGAGAAACTACCACCTTCTTGAACAGGGCGAAACATATGATGGAGATTGCGCTTGGGACCGTTCCCGGGCGCACTTTCTCGTTGTATTGTTTTCTGTTCGGGCTGTGGTAGGCCTCTCTTAGGAGCAATCAACAAGAGAGTGCGCCTTTTTGTGTTGTGTTTGTGTGAAGAGTATGCGTGACGCCACGAAAGGTGGTTGGTCATGTCTAAAATCTTCGATAATATTAATGTTTCGTTCGAAACAGGATTGAAGCAAATATTGGAAAATACTGGAGTTATACGTGCTGATTTTTGTGTAGGTTACTTTAATTTACGTGGTTGGCGTCAGGTAATGACGCAAGTTGATGCTCTTCCTGGCGATCTCATAGTAGAGCGTGTTGATGGTAAAATGGCAGAGGTACATCGCACGTGTCGTCTTTTAATTGGGATGCATCGTCAACCAAGTGAGTTGGTTCGTAAGATGTTTTCTCCTATTAGGCGTGATCTTTTAGACAACAACCATGCGAATCGGTGGCGCACACAAGTATTAGAAGATCTTCGTAAGCAGTTAACCTATGGGATTCAAACACAACAAGACGAAGAGGCTTTACAAAAACTGAAGGAACAATTGAGTGCACGTAAGGTGGTGGTCAAATTACATTTGCGTAACCCTTTACATGCAAAATTGTCTCTGACCTATCGTCCTAAAGATACTTCAAGCCCACTCTTATCGCTTATGGGTTCGAGTAACTTAACCTTTAGTGGTCTCTCAAAGAACGGGGAATTAGATGCAGAGTTTGGTGACCCTGATGATGGGGAAAAGTTTAAGGAATGGTTTGAAAACCGTTGGGAAGACACCTTTAGTTTAGATATCACAGAAGACTTATGTAAAATTCTTGATGAGTGTTGGGCTTCAGCGAATAAGCCAACACCTTATGAGATTTACTTGAAAATTATGTATAACCTCAGCCGTGAAGCGCGTGGAGGTGTATCTGAATTTCATTTGCCTCATCCGTTTGATAAAGATTTATATGATTTTCAAAAGACTGCAGTGAAGTTAGTTTTGCGTCATCTTAAACGTCGAGGTGGTGCGATGTTAGGTGACGTGGTAGGTTTAGGAAAGACCATTACGGCTTGTGCTGTCGCTAAGTACTATGAAGCTTCGGAAGGATTTTCCACGCTGATTCTTTGTCCGCCTAACTTAGTAGAGATGTGGAAATCCTATGTGAATGACTATGATTTAAAGGCGGTTGTTCGTTCCATTGCGCAAAAGTTTAATCCAAAGACGGAACGTTATTTCAAGCTAGTCATTGTTGATGAAAGTCATAATCTACGAAATGGCACAGGTTCTCGCTATTCAAATGTAAAAGAGTTATTGCAATACCAGCAAAACGATGTATTGTTATTGACTGCAACGCCATACAACAAAGACTATTCGGATATCAAGAATCAGTTACGTCTTTTCCTTGAGGAAGATATTGATATTGGCATTCGTCCAGAGTGTGCGATTGCTGCAGCTGGTGGCGAAATGAATTTTGTTCAAGCGCATCCCAATATGCTCTTGTCAAGTTTAAAAGCCTTTGGTGAAAGTGAGTATGCAGATGACTGGAAGGATTTGTTGAAGTATTATCTCGTTCGCCGAACGCGTACATTTATTAAGGAAAACTATGCGTTGGCAGATGAGGAAAATCCTAAGCGTAAATATCTTTTAGCCAAGGATGGCGTTAGTCGTAATTATTTCCCAGATCGCATCCCAAAGAAGATTTTGTTTAAGACGGTGCCCAATGATATGTTTGAACGTCTTTACAACGATGAGATGATGGCGTGGATGGGAGACCTTAAACTTCCTCGCTATGGCCTTTCAAAATACCTTTCTAAAGCGAAAGTGGAGAAGGCCTCAGAGAATGACAAAGCGATTATTGATACGCTTTCCTCTGCTGGTAAACGCTTGATGGGCTTTTGTCGAAGCGGTTTTTGTAAACGCATGGACTCAAGTGGTGTTTCCTTCTTAATGTCGCTTTATCGACACGCTGTACGTAATGCAATGTTTTTATATGCGATTGCGAAGAAAAAAGACTTTCCGCTTCATGTTGGAACAGATTTGGGAGATGGATGGGTTGTGGAAGGTGAAGGTGATGCCGTTTGCTATTCCTTCCCAACGGAAATCAGCGAATATCTGCAATTCGGAGAGGATGAATGGAATAAGGTAAAAGCTGAGTCAAGTAAGAGTGTCCGTTGGATTTCTTCAACGTATTTCACACCCTCACTAAAAAAAGTATTGTTAGAAGATCTAGAAATCGTCTTAAAAATGATTGAAAAGTGTGGCACATGGTTGCCACATCAGGATGAAAAATTAAATGCATTATATGACTTAGTTACCAAGGCACATGCATCTGAGAAGATTTTAATCTTTACGCAGTATTCTGATACGGCACGTTACATCGCAGACCAGTTAAAAGAGCGTAACGTCAATGCTGTTGCACAAGTGGATGGTGACACCGTAGATGTAGTCAGTCAGGTTAATCGCTTCTCTCCAAGGTCAAATAAGGTTAATCCGTTTATTCCTGAAGAGCAGCAGACTCGTATCCTTATTGCGACCGATACGCTTTCCGAAGGTCAAAACTTGCAAGATGCACATATCGTGGTGAACTACGATTTACCGTGGGCAATTATTCGTCTTATCCAACGTGCAGGTCGTGTAGATCGTATTGGGCAGAAGGCAGCTGAGGTTTGGTGTTATTCCTTCTTCCCCCAAGAAGGGATTGATACGATTATTAATTTAAAGAACCGTTTAAACCAACGCATTAATGCAAATGCAAATGCGATAGGTTCAGATGAAATTTTCTTTGAAGGTAACGAACAAAACCTGCGTGACATCTTTAATGAAAAAGCAGGTGTATTAGACGATGAGGCTGAGGACGATGAAGATGTTGATATTCCATCAAAGGCGTATCAGATTTGGGAAGAAGCAACCAAGCAGAACAAGGCGCTTGCTAAACGAATCATGGAATTAGAAGATGTCGTGTACACCACGAAGTTTGAGCCAGTAGCGACCGAGGGGGTCATTACTTACATTCGTACAGATAATGACAATGATAGCCTGACGTGGGTCAGCGCAAAGGATGGACGTATTCATTCACGTTCAATTACGCAAATCTTTAATGCGCTTGCGTGCACACCTGAAACGCCGGTAATGGAAGCCCACAAATATCATCATGAGATGGTGGCAACGGCATTAAAGCAGGCTGTAAATGAAAAGATGAGTTCTGCAGGAGCAACAATTGGCACCATCGGAACAAAGAATTCAATCCGCTACAAAGTCTTTAATCTCTTGCAAAATCGTGTAAAAGAAGAAGATGGGTCTTTATTTGAAGACATCTATAAGCGTATTGCCGAGCAGGTTTACAAATATCCGCTTCGTGACATTGCAACGAGTGCTTTGCGAAAGATGTTTGCACGCCATGAAACGGCATCTGCCATTTTAAAACAAGTGACAGGTTATTATGAAGACAATGCACTCTGTGTTACGCCAGAAGAGAGCGCACAGTACGAAGAAGTGACGGCAAAAATTATTTGCTCACTGGGGTTGCGAAAGCAATGATTCACGAATAGGTAGCACGGTTTTGAAAATTGGGAGTGCGAGAAATGGAAAAGAAACAGTTTTTACAATGGCTAAGTGAAAAGAACTTTTACGCGATCTTTCAAGAGATGGGATGGAATGCGTCTACGCAAGCTTATCCTCTTTCGATTACGCCAACCTCAACTGGACGTACATTTGAGTTTTATGAAGTGGCTCAGTTAGGTGTGAAAGTCTTTGTTTGTGAAACAGACCTTCTCCCGCTTGCTGCAGAACGAAATGCATTAGACACACGCTTACGTAAATATTCAGAAGCGTCCTACATTACCATCTTTGTCAAGCGCGACGAAACATTTCATCATTTATGGATGGTGCCAGTCAAGACTGTAGACAAGCGATCCTTGGTCACGGTGGAATATCTTACACCTAATCAAGCCGACTTCCTTTACGCGAAACTTGCCGACTTCACTTTTCCAATTGGGTTGAATCAGAATGTGCTTGACGTGGTTGATGGCGTAACACGTGCGTTTGCCGTTAATGCGACAAAGATTACGAAGACCTTTTATCAAGAATTTAAAAAGAAACATACGCTCTTTGAAAAGGGAATTCAAAACATTACGGAGGCGTATGACCGTGACTGGTATGCTTCGGTGATGTTGAATCGCTTGATGTTTTGTTACTTCATTCAAAAAAAGGGCTTCTTCGATTTAGACAAACATTATTTGCGCAATCGCTTACGAGAAACACAAGTAAAACGTGGTAAGTGTCAATTTTATGGATCGTTGTATCGCTAGTTTTTACGCATTTTGTTTATTGATGGTCTAAATGCACGCGAGCAAACCTTTGAGTTTAAGAAAAAGTTTGGTCGTATCCCTTACTTGAATGGTGGGATGTTTGAAGAACACGAAATTGAAAAACGTTATCCTGAACTTGATATTCCAGATGAAATCTTTGAAACCCTCTTTGCCTTCTTTGATGAATGGAATTGGCATTTAGACACCTCCATTACGGCAAGTGGCAAGGATATTAATCCTGACGTCTTGGGTTATATTTTTGAGCAATACATCAACGACCGCGCGCAAATGGGTGCATATTACACAAAGGAAGATATTACAGAATACATCGGCCGTAATACCATCTTACCGTGGTTATTTAATGAGGTGGCAAAGAAATCTGTCGAAGCCTTTAAGCCTAATGGCGAAGTTTGGAGAACATTGCGAGAGGCTGGCGACAGGGTGATTTTCCCCGCGATGCTGAAAGGCATGAACTATCCTTTGCCACCAGAAATTGAAAAGGGCGTTGATGCTTCTAAGCCAGACCTTCGGAAGCGTCGAAGTGAATGGAATAAACCTGCGTTAGAAACACATGCTTTGCCCACTGAGATTTGGCGTGAAACCGTGGCGCGTCGTCAACGATGCCAAACGCTCCAAGAGAAGATTGTCGCAGGCGAAATCACAACGATTAATGACTTTATCACCTACAATCTTGATATTCGTAAATTTACAGAAATCCTTCTTTCTCAAACGACCGACCACCTTCTTATTCGTCACTTCTACGAAGCTTTAAAGCGTGTCACCATCTTAGACCCGACGTGTGGTTCTGGTGCCTTTTTGTTTGCTGCACTCAATATCTTAGAGCCGCTCTATGAAATCTGCTTAACGCGTATGCAAGAGGATTGGCCAGAGAAATTTAAGCGTGAACTTGAAATCGTCAAGACAAAATATCGTGACAATTTGAAGTATTGCATTTACAAAGACATCATCCTTAACAATCTTTATGGCGTGGACATCATGCGCGAGGCGACCGAAATCGCACGGTTGCGTCTCTTTTTGAAGATGCTTGCCGTCGTTGATGTCAATGAACGCGATGCCAACTTGGGCGTAGACCCATTGCCGGATATTGATTTTAATATTCGTTGTGGCAATACGCTTGTAGGCTTCGTGAATCCCAAAGATGTAAGAAAGGCTATCTTACCAGAGGATGAATTAGCTTTAGATACGGAGGCGTATGATAGAGTAGAGGCTAAGGCGGCAGATGTTTCCGATATGTACGAACGCTTTAAAACACTGCAGCAAACCGCTGATGGGTCTCAAGACTACTATCTTGCAAAAAAAGAGTTAAAATCACATCTTGCTGCGCTCAATGACGAGTTGTGTCGTGCCATGGCTTGGCGTCACTATGGGATTACATCATCCTCCTTGAGCGAGAATGCACAATTTGAAGAATGGAGGCGTAAGACGCAGCCCTTCCACTGGTATGCTGAGTTTTATGGCATTGTCGTTGCCAATGGCGGCTTTGATGTCATCATCGGCAATCCTCCGTATGTAGAATACAGTAAGGTCAAAGACTATAAAATTAAGGGCTATAAGACAGAGCCTTGTGGAAATTTGTATGCGTATGTTACAGAGAGATGTTTACATTTGTCAAAAAATGAAGATCGAATTGGTTTTATTGTTCCACTTACAATATCGTCAAACAATAACATGAAGATTGTTCGCGACTTGATTGTTAAATCTGGGACAACGCATTTTAGTCATTATGAGACGCGCCCAAGTCGATTGTTTGAAGGTGCAGATCAGCGATTGACGATATTTTTAATTTCGCAATCTGCTAAAAAAGTTGCGCATAGTACCTCAATATTACGGTGGTCGTCTGAATGCCGAGATTTATTATTTTCGTTAATCTCGTATGGAGAAACGGTTTGTTACAATCGGTTATGGCGTATGGCCTCAAGTGTTGAAAAATCAATTTTTGAAAAGATTGTGAGAGATTCTTCTGTAGGAGAAAGACGACTTTTTCACGGTGAAAAAATGTGGTATCGGACGGCAGGAGTGCGATATTGGGTGATTTTTAATAACAATGGCTTTGGAACAGAATCTTTAAGTAACAAATTCGCAAGTTTTGCCACGCATTTGGAGGCACAATATTTCATGGCGGCCTTAAACTCAAATCTATTTTGGTGGTACTATGCAATTAATTTTGACATGTTCAATCTGAAAGATTATATGATTTTTTCGTTCCCCCTTACTTATATTGGTAATACGAAGATGTGTCAAAAAGCGGCAGAGTTAGAGGCGGATTTATTTTTTAATCGTGAGCTCCAAATAGTTAATCGGACTACATTAGGGCGAGGCGAAACATTCGTGTATAAAAAGAAAAAATCAAAACCAATTATTGACGAAATTGATGAACTATTAGCACAACACTATGGTTTTACGGAAGAAGAACTTGATTTTATTATTAACTACGACATCAAGTATCGTATGGGTGATGAATTAAACACAGATGAATAACGAGGTGTGAGATGAGTTTGTTAAAGATTGAGAAACATTCAGATGTATTAACTGCATTAGGATTAGTTAAAGATGAGGTTGGGAAAGAATCTGATCGTATTCATGTTGCAGGTGGGAAAGCTTTGATGATTGGTAAACGAGAGCCCGCCAAAGAAGCCATCGCCTATGCAGAAGCATTAGATGCATTTGTGAAAAAGGTAAAAGCGCTTGAAGAGGAGTGGAAGGCGCTTGAGGCTAAGATTGACGAGGCAACGCCTGAGGTGAAGGAAATTGTATTACCCTCAAAGCCAAACAAGCCTCATAAAATTGGGTTCAAGCGTAACGTGATTGAGGTTGGCCCTAAGACGAAATTTACTGTGAAATTTCCTGATGGGACTTTGATTACCGCACCTAAAGCAAAAGATGTTTTGGCCAAGACAATTGAAAAAATTGGTGCATCCAAAGTTGCCGCATTAGGATTTTTACCTGCGGGCGAACCGCTTGTAACAAAAGACAAAAGCCAACTTCAAAAGCAACCACATGAAATAGCCGAAATTAAAGGTGGCTGGTTTGTTAAAACGCATTCATCAACCCAGGCAAAGATGACGCAGGTCGAGCAGATAGCCAAAGCACTCGAAATTAAGCTTAAGGTGACGTTGGCGTAATTGGAGGCCATGGGGATGTGCGTACAAACGCTTGATGGTGTAGCCATTCGTGGCAATGCAGAGATTTTAGAGATGGCAACAAAAGTGGCCTTTCTTTCTTCTCAACAAATTGCTGCTTCCGATATTATTCGGTGTTATGATTGGGCTGCAGAGACTCGTATGCGTCACGATGTATGCGTTATGAGTGGTTTTCAGAGTGCGCTCGAAAAGGATGTCTTACGCTATTTGCTCCGGGGAAAAGTACCAATAATTTTGGTTTTGGCGCGGAGCATGTGGAAGAATGTTCCGGCTGAGCTTATTCCCTATGTGGAGTGTGGACGCATAGTGATTGTAGCTCCAATAAATTCTCCACGTGTTTCGCGAGAGTCAGCAAAGCAAAGAAATCTTTGGATCCTATCGCATTGTACATTCCTCGTCGTGGGGGCGCTTGCCCCTAACGGCATGTTAGCATCACTTTTGGACTCGTTCCCTCAATTAGGAAAGTTACGTTTAGACGAGCAACCAATGAACGAACAACAGTAAGAAATTGTTCAGTAGGTCACCTTCTTTCCTTTCTGACTCTCTTTCCTTTTAGAGGCACTCTTCTTACCCTCGCGGTTAGATTGAACTCGGCAGGCTCGTCCCCAATAGTGCAATATTCAAATCGCATTAAAGAGGTGTCTTGAATGGCGCAAAATCTCTAAATGCAGTATAATATGACATTCTTTATTGACGGAATAAACGAGTCGTTCGTGACTGAAATTGTATCTGGAGCCTAACAGATGGAAAAGAAAGAGAGCCCGAAGAGTTCGTTGGATGCACTGGTTTCGTTGTGCAAACGGCGCGGTTTCATTTTTCAGAGTTCGGAAATTTACGGTGGTTTCGCCGGTTTTTGGGATTATGGTCCGCTGGGTTGTGAATTGAAGCGCAACATCAAGGATAGCTGGTGGCGTTTTACGGTGCGTGATCGTGAAGATGTCGAAGGTTTGGACGCATCAATCATCATGCATCCGGCGATTTGGAAGGCGTCGGGACATTTGGATACTTTCTCGGATCCAATGAGTATGTGCAAGGGCAATTGCCGCAAGTTGATGCGTGCAGACCAGATTTGGGATGTCTTTGCGGATAGTGCCGTGTGCGAAACGTTGTCGGGTATGCTGGGTGAGGCTGGCAAGATTGCGACGTGGTGCAAGGGTAAGGGAAAGTCGGCGGCTCCTGGTTTGTACACGGTGCAGCATCCGGAGTATCTCGAAAAGATTTTTGAGCAGTTGAAGACGATTACTGACGTAAAGGCGCTTTGGGTGCTTTTGGCAACGCCGGATGGCGAGGCTGAGGTGTTGCCGTGTCCGAATTGCGGTGGCGTGATGACGGAACCGCGTCCCTTCAACTTGATGTTCAAGACGGTGGTGGGGCCGATTGATGATCCCTCGAATGTGGCATATCTGCGTCCGGAAACGGCTCAGGCAATCTTTGCTGAGTTCTCCAATGTGATGGTGGGATCGCGTCAGATGCCGCCGTTTGGTATTGGTCAGATTGGTAAGAGTTTCCGTAATGAGGTGACGCCGCGTAACTATATCTTCCGTTCGCGTGAGTTTGAGCAGATGGAGGTGGAGTTCTTCATCAAGCCTGATGAGGCGATTGAATTGCTTTATGGGCGCGTGGCTCCTTTGACGGAGGAGACCGATTTGTCCGAACCTCAAGCTGACTGGGGCTGGGAGTGCTGGCACAAGTACTGGGTGGAACAGCGTAAACTGTGGTTGGTCAAGAATGGTTTGCCTGAGGATTCCTTTGTGGAGTACTGGCAGAAGCCGGATGAATTGGCCCACTATGCACGGGCTTGTGTGGATATTGAGTATCGCTTCCCCTTCGGCGTGCAGGAATTGGAAGGCATTGCGGCACGTTCAGACTTTGATCTGTCGCGCCATCAGGAGCACTCCGGAAAGTCGATGGAGGTCTTTGATGAGCCGTTGAAACTTGCCGTGAAGAAGTTGACGGAGGATGAAAAAGCGGCTTTCCGTGCTAAGACGGTGGCCGATTGGGAAGCGCGTGGCAAGACCGCTGCAGCGGCGAATGCGTTCATTGACCGTTTGTTTGAAGGCCGTTATATTCCGCATGTGATTGAACCTTCGGCGGGTGTGGACCGTATGGCGCTGGCGATGCTCTGTAATGCGTATGAAGAGCAGAAGTTGGTTGATGACAAGGGTAAGGAAGATGTGCGTACAGTATTGCACCTTGCACCTGCAATTGCGCCGGTGAAGGTCGGCGTCTTCCCCTTGGTGAAGAATAAACCCGAACTCTATGCTTTGGCACGGAGCATCTTCAAAAAGTTGCAGCGTCGTTACAACTGCTTCTGGGATGAGAGCGGCGCAATTGGCCGTCGTTACCGTCGTCAGGATGAGATTGGTACGCCTTTCTGCGTGACGGTGGACTTTGATACATTGGAGAAGGACGGCACCGTGACACTGCGTGACCGTGACACGATGGCTCAGGAGCGCATCTCCGTGGATGACTTGATTCGCCGTTTGGACGATTTGATTCTCGGGTAATTGGCACTTCAAGTTCAGGGAACGGCATCGGGATATGCTCCCGGTGCCGTTATGCCTAGAAAAAGGAGCTGTTTTTGTGGTTTATCCAAGGGTTTATGCTTCCTTAAAGAGTAGGGTTGTGCTATACTTCTTCGGTATTTTTTATTCAAAGGATTCCGATTATGATGGAAGAAAAATATCCGTTTCACGCGATTGAACCCAAATGGCAGAAATATTGGGATGATACCGGAGCGTTTCGTTGTGACACTCAGGATGTCTCGCGGCCGAAGTTTTATTGCTTGACGATGTTCCCGTATCCCAGTGGTCATATGCACGTGGGACATGGCCGTAACTACATCATGGGTGACGTGATTACGCGTTATAAGAAGATGATGGGTTACAATGTGCTCTCGCCGATGGGGTGGGATAGCTTTGGCTTGCCGGCAGAAAACGCAGCTAAGAAGTTTAATGTACATCCGCATAAGTGGACCATTGAGAACATTCAGGAGATGAAGCGTCAGGTCCGCAGTTGGGGTGTGGGCTATGATTGGGAACGCGAAATCGCAACCTGTCATCCCGACTATTACAAGTGGACGCAGTGGGTTTTTTTGCAGGCATACAAACTTGGCGTGGCGTACCAGAAGGAAGCCCCTGTAAACTGGTGCCCGCTGTGTACCAATTTGGCCAACGAAGAAGTGACGGCAGATGGACGTTGTGACCGTTGTGGCCGGCCTGTGGAAAAGAAGAACCTGAAACAGTGGTTCTTCCGCATTACGCAGTATGCCGATCGCCTTTTGAAGGATTTGGATCTTTTGGATGGATGGCCAGAAAAGGTGCGTCAGATGCAGGCGAACTGGATCGGCAAGTCGGAAGGTGCCAAAGTCTCCTTCAAGGTAACCGAAACCGGTGATGACTGCCCCGTATACACCACGCGTCCGGACACCATCTTTGGTGTAACCTTTATGGCGATCGCGCCTGATAATCCGCTTCTGTTGAAGTTGCTGCCGGGTTCAGAGAAGGAAGCCGAAGTGCGCGCCTTCATTGAGAAATTGGCCAATATTCCCGCTTCGGAACGTTTTTCGGATGCAACGGCAAAGGAAGGCGTCTTTACCGGGTTCCATGTAACCAACCCCTATAATGGTGACACGGATATTGAACTCTGGGTGACGAATTATGTGGTGTCGGATTCCGGCACGGGTATCGTTATGGCGGTGCCGACCCATGACCAGCGTGACTGGGATTTCGCTACAAAGTACGGCATTGCAAAGAAAATCGTAATCCAGAATGCCGAGAAGACGTTGGATGTGGCCACGATGACCGCTGCGTATGTGGACGATGGCGTGCTTGTGAATTCCGGTTCCTTTGATGGAATGGCCAATCGTGAAGCCATTAAGGCGATTATCGCAGATGGCACAGCAAAGGGATATGCTGAAGCAACGACCAATTTCCGTATCCGCGACTGGAATGTGGCGCGTCAGCGTTATTGGGGTGCTCCGATTCCAATTGTACACTGTCCGCATTGCGGTGCCGTGCCAGTGCCGGAAGATCAGTTGCCTGTGCGTCTGCCAGATGACGTAGATTACAATGGCGATCAGGGCAATCCTTTGGCGCGTCATGAAGGTTTTGTCAATACCACGTGCCCGAAGTGCGGAGCACCTGCGAAACGTGAAACCGATACGCTGGCACAGTGGTTGTGTTCGTGCTGGTACTTTTTGCGTTACATTGATGCGCGCAATGAAACTGCAGCCTTTGACAAGGAGCTTGCTGATAAGTGGATGCCGGTGGATCAGTACATCGGTGGTGTGGAACACGCTGTGTTGCACTTGCTCTACTCGCGCTTCGTCGTTAAGATTCTCAATGATGCCGGTGCGCTGGATTGTGTGGAACCTTTCAAGGCACTCTTCACGCAGGGCATGATCTGCAAACGTTGCGAAAAGGATGACGGCAAGTATGTGAAGGGTAAGCTTTACAAGATGTCGAAGTCGGTCGGTAACGTGGTTTCACCCGATGAACTGATTGAAACGTATGGTGCAGATACGGTACGTCTTTATACGCTCTTCATCGGTCCGCCGGAATTGGATGCTGAATGGCAGGATGCCGCTGTGCAAGGGCCGTATCGCTTCCTGTGTCGTTTGTGGAAGAAGGCGTATGACGCTAAGGCAATCGTTCCGGAACAGGATGTGGCAGTTGCAATTGATGCATTGAAACCTGTGGAGCGCGACCTTTATCGCAAACTGCATCAAACTTTGGCTGGTGTGACAGATTCTATTGAACACGGCTTCCGCTTCAATACGGCAATCGCACAGTTGATGGAGCTGATGAACGCGTTGGATAAGGCAAAGATTGACGCCTCCTCCTCGGATGCGGCAAAGGCTCTCTTGCGTGAAACGATTGTGACGGTGGCTCGTATGATGGCACCAATCACGCCTCATATCGCAGAAGAGATCTGGCAAGCCTATGGTTGTACGCCTGCCGGGGTCATGAACGCCGGTTGGCCGAAGGTAAACGAGGCCGCATTGAAGGAAGATTCGCTTCAGATTATTCTTCAGGTGAATGGCAAGATGCGTGGTAAGATGATGGTGCCTGCAGGAATCAGCAAAACAGAACTGGAAACCTTGGCGCTCGACTCGGCTGATGTGAAACGTTTCACCGATGGTCAGACCGTGGCAAAGGTTATCGTGGTGCCCGGTAAACTGGTCAATATTGTTGTGAAGTAAGGCTTCACCTATTGCACAAAACAGCACGGATGCGTTTGCTTCCGTGCAGTTTTGTTTTATGAACTTATGCCGGAATGATGACTCAGAAACAGTTGAGGGGGAAACGAAAACTGCCCGGTTTTTCCAACCGAGCAGTCGTGAATGGTGTTGTGTTACGCAGTAAGTGCGTCTAAACCGCAACAAACCGCCGAGCGGATTAGTGGATTTGAAGCAGATCGCGATACTTGGGCAGGGGCCAATGTTCGTCACCAATGATGGTTTCCAGCTGGTCTGCAGTGGTACGTAAGGCGGTCATCGCACTTAGAATCGCCTGCTCATCGGCCGTCAAAGCGCACTCCAGCGTGGCGCAACCGGTAGAGAGTTCATCCAAGCCAGCACCGATAATCGTAGCCTTATTGGTCAACGTCTTCACTCCGGCCGTCAGCCCAACCGTCTGCGTGTAGTGTAACTTCTTGGCGAGTACGCCCAATTCCGAAATAACAGCAGGTTCCAGAATGGTGCGCGCAGTTTCCAATGCGACTTTGCCTTCAAGGCGCACTTTACGTGCGTATTCGGCAAAGAAGACGTCGTAACGCGATCGCATTTCTGTGGGATGCAGGACGCCCTGCTTGGAGAAGAGGTTGAGATTCTTCTCAGTCAAAAGGACTGCCAGTGCTTCAGGAACAGTGCGAAGATTCGGTAAGCCACGCTTTTGGGCTTCTTCTACCCAGGCTGCGGAATAGCCATCACCATTGAAGATGACCCGGCTATGTTCCCGGATAATGCGCTGAAGGATAGCTTCAAGACCTTCATGAAAGGCGTCCTTCGGCAACTGTGCGATGGCATCTGCAATGAAGTTGATGGAGTCTGCCACGATAGTATTCAGCACCATACAGACGCCAGAGCAGTTTTGCGACGAACCCGGTGCACGGAATTCAAACTTGTTTCCGGTGAAAGCAAAGGGCGAGGTGCGGTTGCGGTCTGATGTGTCACGCGGGATAGGGGGCAGCGTGTCCACGCCAACGCGGAGTTTGCCACGCTTTCCATTGCCTTCCATGGCTTCGCCTTGTTCAATGTGCTGAATGACTTCTGTCAGCTCATCACCGAGGAAGATGGAGATAATGGCGGGCGGAGCTTCGAGTGCTCCCAAACGGTGATCGTTGCCAAAGTGTGCAGTGGAGGCGCGCAAGACATCGGCGTGGAGATCAATCGCACGAATCACCGAGGCCAAGACCGACAGGAAGATGGCATTATCTTGCGGGTTCTTGCCGGGATCTAACAGGTTTTTCCCATTGTACGCGACCGACCAATTGTTGTGCTTTCCGGAGCCATTGACACCAGCAAAGGGTTTTTCGTGCAACAAGCAGACCAGCCCATGGCGGTCGGCAACGTTACGCAAGGTTTCCATTACCAGCATATTGTGGTCGACTGCAAGGTTCAGCTCTTCGAACATCGGCGCCAGTTCAAACTGAGCCGGAGCCGCTTCATTGTGGCGTGTCTTCGCAGGAATGCCCAAACGCCACAATTCTTGTTCAACCTCTTCCATGAAGGTCAGGACACGAGGTTTGATAGAGCCAAAGTAGTGATCCTCAAGCTGCTGATTACGAGCCGGCGGTGCACCAAACAATGTCCGGCCGCACTGCATCAAGTCTGGGCGCTTCAGATAAAGCGCCTTGTCAACCAAGAAGTACTCCTGCTCTGCGCCCAATGTGATGACAGCGTGCCCATCGGGTTCGCCGAAGCAGGCCATCAACTTACGAACAGCGCGATCCATCGCCTGCATTGAACGCAAAAGCGGCGTCTTTTTGTCGAGCACTTCGCCGGTGTACGAGCAGAAGACGGTAGGAATGCAGAGCGTGGCGCCATTGGCATGGCGCTTGACAAAGGCGGGTGAGGTGACATCCCACGCGGTGTAGCCACGCGCTTCAAAGGTGCATCGCAAGCCACCGGAGGGGAAACTGGAGGCATCAGGCTCGCCCATGATCAGGTTTTTACCTGAAAAGCGGGCGATTGTTTCAGCGGTTCCTACCGGTTCAAAGAAGGCATCATGTTTCTCTGCAGTGGTTCCTGTGAGCGGCTGGAACCAGTGGGTGAAGTGCGTGGCGCCCCGTTGCATCGCCCACTGCTTCAGTGCGTGTGCCACTTCATTGGCGATTGAGGGGTCCAGTGGCGCACGATCATTCATCGTATGCAACAACGTCTCAACCGTATCTTTAGCCAAATACTCACGCATTGCCTTTTCGTTGAAGACATCTTCACCGTAAGCAATATTCAGAGGGCAGGGTTCCATGGGGGCTACTCCGTGTTCAAAATAACATTGAATTTCTTTCTATTATAGCATAACCTGTTGTTATTTGAAGCATTTACCTGTATGTATCGGGCTGTTTTTACTGCTTTAGTGGCGTATCTGCTATAATGAATTGCAATGGAACGTGCCCTTTTACATATCGACATGGATGCTTTTTATGCATCTGTTGAGCAACGTGACCACCCGGAGTGGCGCGGTAAGCCGGTGATTGTCGGCTCGCCTGCGAACCAACGGGGCGTGGTTTCAACGTGCTCGTATGAGGCGCGTCGCTATGGGGTTCACTCTGCGATGCCGATGAAACAGGCTGTGGAGTGCTGTCCAGATGCGATCTTTGTCAAACCCCGCATGGCGCACTATGCCGCTGTCAGCCGCTCCATCTTTGAGATATTTGAATCTATCACGCCGTTGGTAGAGGGGCTCAGTGTTGACGAAGCCTTCTTGGATGTGAGTGGGGTGCGGCGGTTGTGGGGGACTCCTCGGGAGATTGCTCAAAC
>JAFTHG010000085.1 GCA_017457555.1 Kiritimatiellia bacterium
CCTTAACGACAACGGCACCGAATTTACTGCCACCACCACAATTCAAAAAATCACACAAGCCACCCTCTATTACACCCATGCCTATGCCTCTTGGGAAAAAGTATCAATAGAGAATTGAAATAGAATCATCCGACGATTCTATCCTAAGCGAACAGACTTCTCCAGACTCACCTCAAAAGCAATCGAAATTCTTCAATACAAACTCGTGAATTACCCAAGACCTACACAACTCAAAAAGAAGGAAGCCGCATGAAGATTTTTAACCTTTTCCCAATATCCCCTCGCGATTTAACTTGCAATTCACTAACAAATTATCGACCTTCTGAACGCCGACGAACAAAACCTCAAGCGGAACGACGATTCACCAGACGATATCAACGCTGCGCGTGGGCGTTTTGACTACGCCTCGACCATGGACATCTCCATGTATGGCAATAATGGCCGCGTGCCTGTGTCCGGTTCGCCCGCTCACGAGCGCGGCATCTTGCCCCTCTCACTGCATCACGTCGTAGAAATGTATCGCTTACTCACCGGTATTCAAGCAGTGGTTCGGCGACTGGGAAGAAGCCGTGGCTGAACTTAGTGGTGCTCCGATTGATGAAGCAAAAACGCTTCTGAAATCATTGATGAAAATGCATCGAGAGATTAGGGCTGCCGATGGATATTTTCTGTTCTTAAAGGCAAGAACAACGTAGCAAGCCATGCTACATTTGTCATCATTGGAAACAAAAAGTCCTGCAAACGGTGTTTGCAGGACTTGAGATGGCCGGTCTCGCGGGGATCGAACCCGCGACCCCAACATTAAAAGTGTCGTGCTCTACCAACTGAGCTAGAGACCGAAAACGTGCGTAATGATAACATAACGCCACTTGCGACGCAAGCCTTTTCTCTTAAAAAGCGTAAATTCTTCAATTGAATGTGTGTCAGGTGTGTATTTTTCGTGTCAGAATAGGTTTTAGACAGTCACTATTAAGAGGGCGTTCTTTTTCTTGAATCGCATCGTAAGGGTGTTGGGGGACAACTGCACATCGGGCGGAAATCGAAAGACGGCGGCGTTGCAGATGGGGCAAAGGTTGTAGGGTGGCGATGGCATATAAAAAAACTGCCGATGTAATTGGATTTATCTGTGTTTCAGATTGCGTTGGGGGGACGCTTGTATTTTTGTAACGTGGGATTCTTTGATTGGATTGGATGGGGTTGTGTCTATTTTCGGTCGCAATGGCGTTTTCAGGTCATTAGGGCGTGGTAGGGGGCGTGTTTGAAGTCGTCGGACGGTTGGGGTGTTTCGGATGGGCGATAAAATTGACTGAGGGATAAAAAACAACCGGGGCATTCTTGCGAATGTCCCGGTTTGTTGTGTCAGTAATGCAGGATTACTTATTGGAGGGGAGCCAATTTAGCATCGAGCTGAGCCTTGGCTTCAGCATAGGCCTGCTTGGCGGCTGCATCGCCAGTCTTGGCTGCATCATACTTTGCCCAGAGGCCGAGTTCAGCCACGGCAGCCTTCTGTGCTGCGGTGTAAGCTTCTGCGGCGGCCGTTGCTTCAGCTTCAGATTCGGGGGTTGCCCAAGCGTGCTGGTAGCCCTTTACGTCATTCCAGTGACCGCGGGTGAAGTCAGGGAAGGAGACGGAGCAATTGTTGTTGTCCATCGAGATGGCGCCGAGTTCAGCAAGGCTGCACCATTCGGCCAAGTCGTAGACGTCCATATCCAGCGGGAGACCGTTCTGCAAGCAGTAGACCATACGCACGTCCATGAAGAAGTCCATGCCGCCGTGACCGCCGACCTTGGCTGCCATTTCGCCGTACTTCTTGATGATGGGGTGACGGTAGGTGGTGCGGAGCTTCTGCATGTTTGCGGTGCTCATGAAAGCGTGGGAATCGAGGTTTTCGAGGTCCGGAGCGCCTTCAGCATTGGCCATGTGGGAGCTTTCCAGCACGAAGCCTTCGATCGGGTACTTGTTGGCAAAGCCACGGGTACCGGTCAACTGGAAGAGGCGGTTGTAGGGCTGCGGATTCATCACGTTGTGCTGAATTTCAACAACCTTGCCATTGGCCGTACGCATCAGGGTGGTGGTGTGGTCGCCATTGCGGAA
>JAFTHG010000086.1 GCA_017457555.1 Kiritimatiellia bacterium
ATGATATTGTCCTGATTGGACGGCGTAAATTAACGGAAATGACGTGTCAGGAGGTGCGCCGGGACTTCCTGAAAGTGTGCCGCCGGGCTGGTATCGTGACTGGCAGTGTTCAGAAGAAACGGACGGGGTGCCCGTGAAAGGGACGGCCTTGCAACGTGGCATAGTGGCATTTTTGGTGGCTATAGTGCGGTTTTATCAGCAGACACTGCACGGATTTTTCGGTTATGGCTGCTGCCGATTTTCGCCGACGTGTTCGCAATATATGATTGAAGCATTGCAAACGCACGGTGTTTTGAGGGGCCTCGCCCTTGGCCTTTGGCGGATTTTCCGCTGTAATCCCTTTTGCCGGGGGGGCTTTGATCCAGTGCCACCGGTAACAAAATCAGAAAAGTGAGACGTAAATGAATAAGAGTGATAAACTTTGGGTAGCGGTCTTGATTGCTCTGCTCGTGGGGTATTTGGGATGGAGTTATCTGTCGCCAAAGCCGCCTCAACCGGCGGCTCCGGTGGCACAGCAGGCTCCTGTTGTTGCGCCCGTTGCGCCAACGGCTCCGGTGACTGCGTCCACGGCAGTTCCAGCAACACCTGTTGCAGCCCTGACCTCTGCAGCACAGACCTATCATACGCTCTCCAATGAGCAGGTGGTCTTGACCTTCTCCAATCTGGGAGCCCGGTTGGTCAAAGCGGAGTTGTTGAACTATCGTGCTCAAAATACGGAAGATTCCGGTCATGTGGTGTTGGATACCGGTGATTTGCTGAATTTAACTTTTGACGGGGTGGAGCCCTACTTGCCGTATGAGGTGACGCAGACTGACGCAAAGACGTTGGTCTTCCGCACCATGGTTAAGGCTGGCGTGGCACTGGAGCGTACCGTGACGTTGGAGCAGGACTATGCTGTGACTGTGCGGGATGCTTTCACATCTGCAGAAGCGACCGCTGTGATGCCGTATGGTTTCAGCGTGGGGTCTTTCGGCTTGACCGAAGTGTCAGGAGACACCATTGGTTTTGATACATTAGCGGTGGGTGAGAAGAAGCCGGAATACCATGAAAGTGAATTGGCCAAGGTGCTCGGTGCGCGTAGCGCGTTCTTGGGCTGTGGTACCAGTTCGGACCCGACAGGGTTGCCGCTCTCCGGCGAAAATGCGCTTGCCGAACCGCAGAGCTGGGTGGCGCTGAAGAGCCGTTTCTTCACAACGCTGGTAATGCCGCCGATGGCTGCGCCGTGCCGTTATGGTGTTTCGCGTGATGCCACGTCAAAGACGTTGGTATTGAATCGCGTGAATGCCACCTTTACCTATCCGGCACAACAACTGCAGGCAGGTGTTGCAACCGGAGTGGTGACGCGCCTCTATGTCGGCCCCAAGCTGTTGAGTGGTTTGAAGACCTTTGGTAACCACGCAGAGCGCATTATGGATTTTGGTATGTTCGCCTGGTTCTGCGAATTGCTTGTGCCGTTGTTGAACTTCTTCTACGGCATCATCCCCAACTATGGTGTGGCGATCATCCTGTTGACGCTGCTGGTGCGTATTGTTTTCTGGCCGTTGACCCATAAGAGTACGGTGTCTATGCGGAAGATGAGTGTTATTCAGCCGCAAATCAAGGCGCTTCAGGCACAATTCAAGGATCAACCGCAGAAGTTGCAACAGGAAACGTTGAAGCTCTATCGCGAACATAAGGTGAATCCCTTCTCGAGTTGCCTGCCGATGTTGGTGCAAATCCCCATCTTTATCGCCCTCTTCACAGTGCTGCGCGCAGCGGTGGAACTGCGATTTTCCGGTTTCCTCTGGATTGCTGACCTGTCGCAGCCGGAAAATCTCTTTGCTGGTATTTTGCCGGTGCCGCTCAACATCCTGCCGATTCTGACCTCGGTTACAATGGGCTTGCAGACCCATCTGTCGCCAGGTGCCGGTGATCCGGCTCAGAAGAAAATGATGACATGGATGATGCCAATGATGCTGCTCTTCATGTTCTACTCAATGCCATCGGCGCTCTGCCTCTACTGGACGGTATCGCAGATTCTCTCGATTATCCAAATGTGGCATATTCAGAAAACGACGGCCCAAACACCGTCTGTAGCGTGAGGTTTTCTGTGAAAGCACAGGACATTACAGCCATTTCCGCCGTTCTTCCCTCTTCGGAAGCGGCGGAATGTCTTTTGGAATTGTTGGATGCTGATGCCTTTACGCCGACCGTTTGGGAGGATATCGAAACGGGAATCGTGCGTCTGGACATCTATCTGGAAGATGCCGCTCAGGCCGATGAGGTGGAAGCCGCTGTGCGTGCCACGGCGGAACTGGCAGGAGTGACGGTGCAGTTGACACGCGAAGTATTGCCCGCTGCCGATTGGTCTGAAGCGTGGAAACGCTTTTTCCATGTGGAATCCATTACAGAGCGTATAACAATCCGACCGTCATGGGAAGCGTATACGGCGCGTGCTGACGAAGTGGTGATTACGTTGGATCCAGGAATGTCTTTTGGAACCGGAAAGCACCCCACGACACGGGCGTGCCTGGAGTTTCTGGATCGGCTGGCAGTAGGGGATTTGACGCGCCCCGTGCTGGATATGGGCTGCGGCAGTGGCATTCTCTCGATTGCAGCAAAGAAATTGGGCTTTACGCATGTCCGGGGATTTGACTATGATGCAGATGCAGTCACCGTTGCGCGTGAGAATGCCGAATTGAATGGCGTAGTTGTGCCCTACGAAACGCGCGATTTGGCGAATAATCTGGATCAGGGCGCAGTGGTGTTGGCCAATATTCTGGGACCGGTCCTGATTGAGTATGCCGCAGAAGTGGCATGTGCCGTTTTGCCCGGCGGAGCTTTGGTGGCTTCCGGCATTTTAGACACGCTCTATCCGGAGGTAAAGGCCGCATTTGAGTGTTATGGATTACAGGAAGAGCAAACGCGTTTGATTGGCGAGTGGCGGTCGGGTCTCTTTAAGCGTCCGGAGGAAGTGTAATGAATCTACTTGAAACCTTTGCTGCGATACCGGTGCTTTGGCAATGGGTCATCTCAGGAATTGGAATGCTTGCGGGCATGTGGTTGTTGACCAAAAGTGCCGATATTTTCGTAGATGGGGCCGTCGGGTTGGCGACACGGTTGCGGATGCCGGCGCTGCTGGTAGGTTTTATTATCGTAGGATTTGGTACCAGTGCGCCGGAAATGCTCGTATCAGCATTGGCGGCTGCACAGGGAATGACGCCCTTATCGCTTGGAAATGCCTATGGCAGTAATATCACGAATGTACTGCTGATTCTGGGGCTCTCTATGTTGGTCGCACCGATTGTCCTGCACCGTGTTGCCTTGCGTCGAGACATTCCCTTTCTGCTTGCAATCATTGTCCTGCTCTTTCTGTTGGGGTTGGACGGACTTTCGCGTACTGATGGCTTTATTCTGATTGGGGTCTTTCTGGTGTTTCTCTTCTGGCAGATTGGCGTGGTGCTCTTTTCACGTGGCATCGTGGCCTGTGATGATGCGCAGGAACAGGCTAATCAAGAACAGAAAGCGATGTGGTTTATTCTGGTACAAACCTTTGGCGGTCTGGCGTTGCTGCTGGGCGCGTCTCAGATTTTGGTCTTTTCGGCACAGTTCATGGCGGAGAGTGCGGCTGCTGCCGCGGGCATTTCTCCAGAGGCGACACAGTTAATCGTGGGGGTCACAGTAGTAGCTCTGGGCACATCCTTGCCGGAATTGATGGCATCGGTTACTGCAATGCGCCACGGGCAGCCGGATATTGCACTCGGCAATGTGGTGGGATCCAACTGCTTCAATCTTTGCATTGTGGCAGGTGTCGCCCTTGTGATTCGCCCTGTCGCTGTTGAAAATGTCCCATCTGCGGTGTTATGGCGTGATCCGTTGACGATGTTGGTGACGACGTTGCTCTTGGCGGTTTGCGGTTGGGGTGCATGGTGGCTTCAATATCGCCGTGGGTTGCGCGGACAGCCGATCACACTCTCCCGCTTTTGGGGTGTGATTTTCCTGATTCTCTGGGTGATTTATACGGCTTGGGTTGTTTGTTTTACGCGCGGTTAAGCGCAGAAAGAGGCAAGATGCCGGTAGTGTTGATAATTGCAGAGTTGATTTTCTTTACGTGCATTCCTGCGTTGGAATTGCGCTTTTCAATCCCGATGGGCTTTTTTGCACTGAAAACGGAGGCTGGCGTGCCTCTGGAATGGTGGTGGGTTGCACTGATTTGCATCGGAGCAAACATCCTTCTGGGGATTGGGGTGTATGAGGTGCTCTTGCCGATTCTACGTCTAATGTGCCGCTTCAAATGGTTTGCAGAGAAATTGTGGAAGCATGTTGAACACCGTCGTGAAAAACTCCAGCCGATTGTGGAGAAGTACGGTGAGTGGGGATTGGCTCTCTTTATTGGTGTGCCGCTTCCGGGGACTGGCGCTGTCACAGGCGCAGCAGGAGCCTTCTTGCTTGGATTTTCCCGCCCAAGGTTCTATCTGGCCAATGCGGTCGGGGTGCTTATTGCTGGGATTTGTGTGACGGTGCTTTGCCTTTTGATTCAGCAGGGGGTTGTTGCAGATGACTCCCTGTTACGCACATTATTCATTAAAGACGTGCATTAAGCGATATGCGATTGAAAAGGTTCCGGTGCTTCTTGAGCGCCGGAATTCTTTTTAGAGCCCTCTGTAAGGGCTTTTGATTAAAGTATACGGGGTGTGTGCTGTATAACGCAGGGGACTGGAAAGAGTTTTTAACCTTGCAGAGTTTTCTATTCAGTGCTATGCTTATAGTGTTGATTTTAATTGTTTTTGATTTGGAGTGATGCATGAAGTCCTTATTTCCGATTTCGACACTGTGCTGTATCCTCGTTACACTTTTCTCCGGATGTCAGAATATTCAACCTCAATCAACGGTTCCTCCTGCTACACCTGCACCGCAGACGGCGGAAAGTGCACGTGATGTGTTG
>JAFTHG010000087.1 GCA_017457555.1 Kiritimatiellia bacterium
CTAAAGCAAGGTTTGTTACAATAGCACCATGTTTACTCTTGATGCCAAACAGTGTTTCAATGCTTACACGAAAAAGTTTCCAGATGTGGAAATGAATCGTCTTAAGATTGCGCATACAGAACGAGTGGTTGCTGTTGCGTTGGAGATTATGAAGCGTTCGGCATTTCCGGAGGCGTTGATGGCATTGGGTGAAGCTGCGGCCTGGTTTCATGATGTTGGCCGCTTCCCACAATTTCAACGTTATCAAACATTCAGCGATCGTCATAGCGTGAATCATGCGCTGTTGAGTTGCTCTGAAATACTGCAACAGGGATGGTTGGACGCTACACCTGCCAAAAGCCGGGATCTCATTTTGAAGGCGGTGGAGTTTCACAATTTGCGGGAGGTTCCACCGCAATTGGATCCTGATGAAGCACTTCTGGTTCATCTCGTACGCGATGCCGATAAATTAGATATTCTGGCGCTGTTGGAACAGGCGATTGCGACCGATTACCTTGCAGATCATCCGGAGGTCTACTGGGGGCTTCCTTTTACGGCTCCGCTGTCGGATGCAGTGGTGGAAGCGATTGAAGCAGGTGCTTCTGTTTCGTATAAAGACATCCAAAGTTTTGCAGATTTTGTCTTGATTCAAGTGGCGTGGTGCAACGGTGGCTTCCATTTCCCTGCAAGTTGTGCATTGGTTTTGGAACGGAATAGTCTTGCCATTCGCCAAACATATCTTTGTTCGATTCTTCCGTCAGGTGAGCACGAGCGTATCAAACGATGCTGCCACCTCGCGGAAGTTGCGCTTAAACGAAAGGTTCAGAATGGCGCGTCAATCCACATCTCCCCGTAAACGGGGTAAGAAAAAGGCTTCAACAACACCTTCTTTTCATCTGTCAAAGCGAATGAAAGCATGGCTTTCGGCCGGTGTGACAATCCTCCTGCTTGGATTTGGCAATTGGTTTGCACACCAGCCTTCGCAACGTCGGGCCGCCTTCGGTTCGTTAGAGCCTGCATTGGAAAAACTCGGGAATATCACAGCAGGCCTGACCGATTCTTTGGGATTCACGGGACGTGATGCCGTGATCCCTTATTCCAAACCGTTGCTCACGCAGACAAAGTTTCTTCTGGGGCAACCGAAGGTGACAGATCTCTCTAAGGCTGTCAAAGATATTCGCGTATTGAAACGTCAAGGTTATTGGGTAGGGTGGTCACCGGTTTGCGGGCATCCTGTCTATGCTGCCTATACGGTTCCCAAGTCGCAGTTGTTGGTCAAACCTCCAGAACGGCCACCCTTTGAGCGAGATCCTGAGGCACCGGATTGTCCCGCGCCGGAGGATTACACCCATTCCGGTTACGATCGTGGTCATATGGCCCCCAATTTCTTGATTGCGACGCGTTATGGTAAACAAGCTCAGAAGGAAACCTTTCTGATGAGTAATATTGTGCCACAGACGCCAGATTTGAATCGTGGCCCATGGCGGATATTGGAACAGATCGTGGCCGATGATTTAAGTGACCGGGAGGCAGAGCTGTGGGTCATCACAGGCGCTGTGCCAAGCGAAAAGAAGCGTTACATCAATCGTGGTAAAGCGCGCATCCCTGAGGGCTTCTTCAAGATTATCGCCAAAGTCAAGCAGGATAAACTCTATGCGGTGGGGCTCTATATGCCACAAACCATCCGGAGTGATAAACATCCGCGTTATTGCTTTGTCAGCATTGATGCGATTGAGAAGATGACGGGCTTGAATTTCTTCAGCGAGCTCTCCGAGGCAGAGCAACAAGCGTTAGAGAGTGTTGAGCCGACGCGGTTCTGGTCTTCGGTGGAGTGGTTCTGAGATGGCGGTCGAACGCATTATTATCGGTTTTGATACGTCTTTGCGCTCCACAGGTATCGGAGTGGTGCAAGTCATCGGGTCAGTGCGTAAAGCGCTCTATTATGCTCCTGTCCGCATCCCTCAGAACCGTCCGATGTCTCAGGCATTACATCTCTTGGATACGGAAGTTATCCGTGTCTTAAATGAGTTCCACCCCACGGAAGCAGCGTTAGAAACGGTCTTTTATGCGAAGAATGCGCGCACAGCGATGATTCTCTGCCATGCGCGTGGTGTGGTGGTGATGAATTGCGCAAAGCGTGGCATTCCGGTTTATGAATACGCACCGAGTGAAATCAAGCGCGCAGTAACAGGATCCGGGGCCGCAGAAAAGACTCAGGTCCAAGCGATGGTCGCACGCATTCTTTCGTTGCCACCCCCCATCCAAAACGATGCCGCCGATGCATTGGCGATGGCTTTAACGCATATTCATCGTACCACCGGCGTTTTAGCCTTGCAACAAACATCCATTTAAGAATGAACAACGTGACCACCATGGTGGTGTGTCACGACCAAACCACCCTTTTACACTTTAGAGGAATGTATGAATTCTGCTTATCCCATTTTGATTGTCTCACTTTTTCTCTCACTTTTGGGGTGCCAATCCACCTATCGGATGACCGCACGCGAATTAGGGATGTCAGATGCAGAGCGGCAGGTTGAAGCTTCAAAGGTCACCCTCCAGTCAAAACGCGAAACTGCCCTGCAAACCTTGCAGTTTACCATGGGCCAACGCCCGGCGATGTTAGACGGCATTTGCTACTATTTGAATAAACCCGCAGGAACGCGCAATCTCAGCCGTGAAGATATCGCCGTGCTGCGACAGGCCTTTTTTGAACCCGTCAGGGCGAAGCCCGTATTAAATATTCTGGTAGACCCCGGCCATGGTGGCACCGACAGTGGTTGCCGATCAGGGGCAGTTCATGAACAACACATTACTCTCGCCATTGCACGGGAGGTTCAAGCACAGTTAAAAGCCCTGGGGCATAATGCAAATCTAACCCGTCCAGATGAACACACCACACGCACGCTGGACGAACGTGCCCAACTGGGCGCCTCGCTCGCGATAGATGCCTTTGTGAGCATTCACGTCAATGCGTCGGCAAATCCCGAAGCAAAAGGCGTTGAAACGTACACCTTGCCGGCATTCGGGTGCGAGGGGACATTGCCCAATTCCCCTCCACGCGGCCCACTGGTAGGCCATGCCTACGTCAATACGTCCACACGCCTGGCCTACTATGTCCATCGAGCCCTTTTGGACGCCTCGCAATCTGCACCCTATGTACAACCCGCCGATCGCGGTGTGCGCCATGCCCATTTCAAAGTCTTGCGCGACACGCCAGCCCCGGCAATTTTGGTTGAAACGGGATTTATTACAAATGTAGACGACTTTATACGCATCACAGACAAGGTCGCCCAAAAAGAAATCGCCCGGCGGATTGTATCAGGCATCGTACAAGCCCTTTGCCAAAACGAACCAAACTGAACACAGCCCCCTGGCGCAGCATATTTTCACCGCAAAGACGCTAAAGGAAATGCAGCTCACTCCGTCCGAGACAGATTGACTGCATTTCTTTTTGTCTACTTCTCACTCCTTTCTTCTCCTCTGGCAGTGCTGTACTCGCCACGTGCCACTCAAAGCGAGCCTTGCGAGCGCACGCGCCACCGTGGCGTAGCCACCCACATGCTTGGCAGGGGCGGTGTCAATCTGTCTCGGACGGAGTGAGCACCGCACCTTTTTTGCGTCTTTGCGGTGTCCACACTGGCAGTCCCGTGGCGCACCCCTGCGCAACACGGTCACTTTTTTGCCCTTTTTTGCCGTTTTTCGGCTTGTTGAAAACTTTTTTTGAGCGGGCGTTTTTTGGAGCGGAATTGCGGCTTTTTGCCCTCAAAAGAGCCCTTTTTGAAGCGGTGTGCTTTTCGTTGTAAGTCCTTGAAGCGCAGTGACTTATGCTGAAAATTGCGCTAAATGAACCCGTCTACAGCGGCTTCCTTGGTGTAATATGCCCGACTGTTCAACACGATTTGGTCTGTTAATAACTCCAATTTCGCTGAAAGACAG
>JAFTHG010000088.1 GCA_017457555.1 Kiritimatiellia bacterium
CCCTCGCGATTTAACTTGCAAGTCACTTAAAAACTAGAAAATCGTATTATTACCCCTCTTTTCACCGCCAATAACGCACCATCGCACACAATATAAAAACGGATGGCCGCGGCCATCCGTTTTCTTTTAGGAGGTTGTTACACCCAATCAGCGCGCAAGCAAAAACGCCAACTGTTCTGCTGAGCGTTCTTGAACGTTTTGATAGAGACTGTTACCGTGGGCATCCATCGCCACCGTCACGGGAAAATTCCGCACGCGCAAGTGCCACATTGCCTCTGCCGCACCAAATGTGTCCAGAAAATCAACCCCTTCCACGCATTCCACCGCATTGGCAATACTCGTTGCTGCGCCCCCAACAGCCTGCAAATAGACGCAACCATACTGCTGACACGCCGCCAAGGTGCGTGGGCCCATCCCACCTTTACCGATGATGATGCGCAAACCAAAGCGTGCAATCACATCGGCTTCGTAGGGTTCTTCACGCGAGGAGGTTGTCGGTCCGCCCGCCACCATACGCCATTGCGTGGTGCCATCTGCGCCCGTCTGCGGCACCATAACAGGCCCACAGTGATACAGTGCTGACGTTTTCAAATCCACCCCCGGCGGCAATTCGCCACCATCGTGAAGGTATTTGTGGAAACGATCGCGCCCTGTATGGACGATGCCATCCAGCAACAAGGTTTCGCCCAGTTTCAATGAGCGCACATCCAACGCCGCCAAATCCATTGTTCTCTCCCCTATTCCATCCTGCCGTAGCGATTAAATGAAAGGCGGCAAAACGGTTTGTTCACTTCTCTACCCGTTTTGCCGCCACTCTTTTATGGTCGTGATTAGACCAAACCGCCGGCCGCCATAACCGAGGCATTCACGGCCATGCGCTGTTCGTCTTCCAGAAGCCCGTTCAATGCGTGGACATACGCACGGATTGCCGCCTCAATAATGTCCTGTGCCACACCGCGACCCAAATAGACCTTCTGATTGTGACGCACGCGCAAATCGCATTCACCCTGAGCATCCACGTTGGACGTCACAGCGGAAACCGAGAAGTTTTCGACCGTCACATGGAGGTTCAACATCTTGTTAATGGCATTGAAGGAGGCTTCAATCGGGCCATTGCCCATGGCTACTTCTTCAATTGTATTGCCATCGACGCACAGACGCACGGTCGAAACATTGGTGGTGGTATTGCCTGTTGAGGTGAGGAAGCGTTCAAAGACCAGCTTCTGCTGAGCGTCATTCCGCATTTCAAGACCACGCGCCAAAGCCTCAATATCGGCATCCGTAACCACCTTCTTCGCATCAGCCAACGCCTTGAAGCGCCCGAAAAGTTCCTGCAAATGCGTTTCCGAAAGGATGATACCGAGCTGTTCCAAACGATCCTTGAGCGCATGCTTGCCGGAGTGCTTGCCCAATACCATCTGGCTCTGCGTCAAACCGACCGATTCCGGCGTCATAATTTCGTAGGTTTCGCGATTGGCGAGCATACCATGCTGATGAATGCCGGATTCGTGTGCGAAAGCATTCTGACCCACAATGGCCTTGTTATTCTGCACACGGCTACCGGTCACCGAGCAAACGCAACGGCTCGTCGACATAATGCGCGTGGTATCCACGTCGCACTGCATCCCGGTGAAGAAGTCGTGACGCGTACGAAGAGCCATCACAATTTCTTCCAGTGCCGCATTACCGGCACGCTCACCGATACCGTTCACGGTACACTCTGCCTGACCTGCGCCAGCACGCAGTGCCGCCAACGTATTCGCTACAGCCAACCCCAAATCGTTGTGACAGTGCACAGCGATTGTTGCATTTGTCACATTGGGCACATGCTCCATCACACGAGCGATACGTGCGCCGAATTCTTCCGGAATCGCATAACCCACAGTATCCGGCAAGTTCACCGTCGTTGCACCGGCAGCAATCACCGCTTCAATCATACGCCAGGAGAACTCTTCTTCGGTGCGCGTGTAGTCTTCGAGTGAAAACTGAATATTCGGGCAGAGCGAGCGCGCATAACGCACCATAGAGGTCGCCTGCTCCAACACCTGCTCCGGGCTCATCCGCAGTTTGAACTGCATATGCACAGGGCTGGTTGCCAGGAAGGTGTGGATGCGAGGATTCACCGCATCACGCACTGCTGCCCACGCTTGATCGATATCCCCTTTCAGCGCACGGGCCAACGATGCCACCGAGCAAGTCTTTACCTGACGCGCGATGGTCTGCACACTCTCAAAGTCTCCGGGCGAGGCAATCGCAAAGCCCGCTTCAATCACATCCACCTTCAACGCTTCGAGATTGCCGGCCACCAACAACTTATCATGCAACTTCATGCTGCAACCGGGGCTTTGCTCGCCATCACGGAGTGTGGTATCAAAGATGGTAATCTTGCGTGTACTCATGGTCTTTTCCTGTTCTTTGTCGGCCGCTTCAGGGGGCAAAGGTCTTAATACAACAATAGCCTCCGCCGTTACTTACCCTGCGGAGGCCATTTGGTGTGCATCATTGTCGTTACTTGCAAAGAATGACGCTCCGCGAATCATCGCCTTTAAGCGATAACAAGGGAAGTCGAAGCAATGTTTTCACAAAGACGAATGACATAACGTCGCATACAATAACAAAACCCCCACCTCACCGCAAGCGGAATTTTCATACCTTTAATAGAAACAGTCCTCCCAAGCCCTCCAGAACACCGGAAATATCCTGCCTGTGGCAGAAATCGGAGTGCCCCATCCCCATCCTCAGACCACTGCAAGGCCGGGTCAGCACCCATTATTTGTGGCACGGGCAAGATACACACCCTTTGTTTACAGTGATGGCAAGCGACCGGGAGTGCAACGTTTCATCACCCACCGCCGCAAGGGATTCCAAGAGCGCAGCATCCCACTACTGGACCGCCGTGCAAGGGTTCGGGGAGCGCAGCGTCCCCATTGTTTGCCCAAACCATACAAAAAAACGCGACATCCCATATGGGACATCGCGTCTTTGTTGAGGTAAACGCTCGCGCTTACTTACGATCCGTCAAAGCGGCCACGCCGGGAAGCACCTTGCCTTCAAGGTATTCGAGCGAAGCGCCGCCACCCGTGGAGATGTGGCTCATCTTGTCAGCCAAGCCGGACTTCTTCACTGCGGACACCGAGTCACCGCCACCGATGATGGAGATGCCGCCATTGGCCTTCACTTCTGCCACAGCTTCGCACACGCCAAAGGTGCCCTTGGAGAATGCCGGCATTTCGAAGCAGCCCATAGGACCATTCCACACCACGGTCTTTGCACCCTTGAGTGCATCCGCGAAGACCTTGATCGATTCCGGACCGATATCCAAGCCCATCCAACCATCGGCGATATCACCACCGGCGATCTGCGTATTGGCATCCGGGTCAAACTTATCAGCAGCGATGTTGTCCACCGGCAGGAGGAACTTCACACCCTTTTCTTCTGCCAACTTCAGCATTTCAGCAGCATAACCGAGCTGATCGTCTTCGCAGAGCGAGTTACCGATCTTCATGCCCTGGGACTTCTTGAAGGTATAAGCCATACCGCCACCGATGATGAGCGTATCCACCTTGGAGAGGAGGTTCTTCACCACAGCGAGCTTATCGGAAACCTTTGCACCGCCGAGAATCGCCACGAAAGGACGCACCGGCTTTTCAACCGCATTGCCGAGGTACTGAATTTCCTTTTCCAACAGGAAGCCGGAAACTGCCACAGGAGCATACTTGGCGATCACAGCCGTCGAAGCGTGCGAACGGTGTGCTGCGCCAAAAGCGTCATTGCAGTAGATATCGCCATAGGAGGCGAGCTTCTTGCCCATTTCTTCGCACTTGGCCTTGAGCTCAGCCTTAGCGGCCTTGAGCTGCTCATCGGTCATATCATCGGTCTTCTTGACCTTGGCGGTTTCTTCCTTGTAGAAGCGGGTGTTTTCGAGCATAATCACTTCGCCGGGCTGAAGTGCTGCGGCTTCTGCATCAGCCTGCATGCAATCAGGAACGAACTTCACCGGCTTGTCGAGGCACTTTGCCAAGTAATCAGCCACCGGCTTCAACGAAAATTCAGGTTCGTAACCCTTACCCTTCGGACGACCGAGGTGGCTCATCAGAACCAACGAACCGCCGTTATCCAGCACATAGCGGATCGAAGCCAATGCACCCTGAATACGCGTATCATCCTTGATGACGCCCTCCTTCATCGGCACATTGAAGTCCACGCGCATTACAACGCGCTTGCCCTTGAGATCCACGTCACGCAGTGTCATCTTGTCCATGATTTGTCCTTCTTTCATTAATGGAATCAAACTCAAATGATATAAAATCGCATTCAGTATACCATAAAAATACTTAAAGGCAGAAGTCTAAAATCGGTTCCACCCCTAAAAAACCTTTTTCGTAACGATTCTGCCCCCAAACAGCCCCCGATGTAAGCATCGTCCACCACACCCCTATCGGAATGTTAACACAAGCGCATTCTTCTGGCAAATCGCGTGAGCGGATGTAACAAAAGTTATCAACAACTTTACGGCCAAAAACCGCCCCTTTTGAGCCAAAATATCAGCGAAAAGGCGAGTCAATTTCAGCGACTTTTATCTCCAATTTCAGCGAAATTGAGCAGCAGTTTCAGCGAAAGTGGCGTTATTAACAGGCCAAATCGTGTTGATAACGCGGCCTCTTGGGGACAAAGAAGCCGCTGTAGGCGAGTTCATTTTGACCATTTTTCAGCATAAGTCACTGCATCTCAAAGACTTATACAGAAAAGCACTTCTTTTCAAAAAGGGCACATTTGAGGCTAAAATGTGGCACAATAACCTCAAAAACATACGCCATCAAAAAAAGTTTTCAACAGGCCCAAAACCGACATCCAAAAGCAAAAAAATGCCAAACCTGCGTCAAGCACTGCCAGAATCAAAAGAATCCACAGAAAAGGGCTCTCCGCAGAGGGCTAAACGTGTTACACTGTGTGGTGAAAGGAGGGTGCGTGATGCGACGTATTCTTGTTTTGGGTGCAACATCCGGGATTGGGTTTGCCTTGGTGAAGGCGCTCCGGGAACGTGGCTATGAGGTCATTGCAGCAGGACGGCGAAAGGCGTTACTGGATGAACTCGGCGGTGAAACACTGGAATTGGACGTTACTGCGCCCGATGCAATCACCCGTGCAGCAGCGGTAAAGGCGGACACCGTCATTTTCAATGCCGGTTATGGCGAACGGAGTGCGCTGCCGGATTGGGGGCGTACGGAAAAAGCATTGGCCGTCAATGTGGTGGCCTTTGAACGCTTTGCCCAGTGGGCACTTACGGCGTGTACGTGTTTTGCCGGCACGGCAAGTATCGCAGGCTTGCGTGGATTGGAAGATACCAATGGATACTCTGCGTCAAAAGCCTATATGATTAATGCGTTGGAGGGTTATCGTCGCAAAGCGCGCCATGGCGGTTTTGCCTGCCGTTATGTCACGATTCTGCCGGGATTTGTTGATACAGCAATGGGACAAGCCTCCACCTTCTGGCGATGTTCGCCCGAACAAGCCGCAGCGGTCATTCTCCGTGGACTCCAACGGCAACAGACATTAATCTATGTGACGCCCCGGTGGCGGTGGATTGCCCTCCTGATGCGTTTTTTACCACGTACCCTCTTTGAACGGCTGCCATTATCCACGCAATCCCAATGATTTTGCTATACTATTAAGTATTATGAAACGGATTCTTTTACTTTTGGGCTTTTTGGGCTTACTGATGGCCGGCTGTGTCAATCAGGATATCGCCGCACGCCGTTCGGACATTCCGTGGAATGCACCCTCGCGTTCGGAAGCAGTGGGCGCATTACCAGCATCACTTGTTGACCAGTATGACTGATTCTGAGCGTGACGAAGAATTGCTTTTGCGCGCTGTGGCATTAGCCGAGGCGTATATCGGGCAGACTGCGCCTAATCCACCGGTCGGGGCCGTATGCGCTTGCGGTGGTACGATTCTCGGTGAAGGAGCCCATCAGCGCGCAGGGACGCCTCATGCCGAAGTGCACTGTTTGCAAGCCTGCGCCACAGCTGACCTCTCAGAAGCAACGCTCTACGTCACGCTGGAGCCCTGCTCCACCACAGGGCGAACGCCGCCGTGCTGCGATCTCATCCTGCAACGCCGCCCCAAACGCGTGGTTATCGGATGCCTTGACCCCAATCCTCGCCATGCCGGACGCGCCATTCCGCTTCTGGAAGCAGCCGGTATTGACGTGGTGGTGGCAACAGGAAAACCTGCGGCACGCTGTCAGGCACTCATCGCCCCTTTTACCAAAGCAATTACGACAGGCCTCCCCTACGTTCGCCTCAAACTGGCAATGACGCTGGATGGTTATCTGGCCGATGGCACGGGAGCATCCCGTTGGATTACAGGTGCAACGGCACGCGCATGGGTTCAGCAGTTACGTTGGCAATCGGATGCGATTATGGTGGGTGCCGGAACGGTGCGCGCCGACCATCCCTCTCTGCAACCCCACCTCCCGGATGCTCCGCAAAAATTGCGCGTTCTCTTCGACCGTTCAACGCCGATTGATGCCGCAGACCGCGACGCTCAGACGCGCGTTGCCACCGAAGACCTTGGCTATGATGGTGTTCATCTGGCAACTCCCCTGCGCAATCTCTGTGCACGCGGCGTACAAACCGTGCTCTGTGAAGGTGGCGGCACGCTCGGTGCAGCTCTGTTGGAACAAGGCCTCGTAGACGAACTCATCCTGATTTATGCACCAAAGATTCTGGGTGACACCCGCGGTGTCCGCGGTCTACCAATCGCTCCACGCCGACTGCCGGAGGCGCTTCAACTCACGGTGATGGAAC
>JAFTHG010000089.1 GCA_017457555.1 Kiritimatiellia bacterium
CCTTTAGATTTTATGGGATGGTAGGGAGCTTTTGCTAGAAGACCTAGAGATTTTAGAAGCTCTAGAGCATCCATGGTGTATCCGTCCCGGAGGGCGATAGAGGGTAGCCGGGGGTGCACCCCTCCATAACAACCCCAAAAATCCACCGCCAAGTCCTGTGATGATGAGAGAAAATCGCGGCGACACCGATCGCGCTTCTGCCGCCTTTCAGGGCTTAGGAGCCGCTTTTTCATGGGATGACAGCGATTTCAGGGATGATAGGGACAAAAGGGATGAGAGGTGATTGACTGCCCTTTCAGCGGTGGTGCTTTCGCTTTGTTATGGAGTGTGAGGGAGTTGTCAGTAAAAGGGCGATTCAATTTCAGTGAAAGTGGGGGGTCAATTTCAGCGAAATTGAAGAGCAGTTTCAGCGAAATTACCACCTGTCTTTCGCTGAAATTGAGGACAGGTGCCAAAAGGGGATGTTAATAACTTGAAAATAACGCACCGCAGAAGGCACCGAGATGGACTCCAATTGCCTTTCTGCCGTTCTTTCAGGGCCGAGGGGGTGCTGTCGTGTTTCGGTTAAAGTGACAAAAAAACACGGCATCACGCAGGGTGGTGGTGCCGTGTTTGGGAGTGGTAATGGGGCGGTTTAGAGGCCTTTATAGACGGCTCCGGGGGCGGGTGCAATCGGTTTTGAGTAGCCTTCTTCCCGCAGGATGCTGCACATGGCGGTGACTTTTTCCAATTCTCCGTGCACAGCAAAGACGTGTTTGACCTTGCCTTCCGGGTTGATGGCTTTCACCCATGCGCGCAGGGCATCTTTATCGGCGTGTGCTGAGAGGGCGTTGATGGTGTGAACGCGCGCATTCAGTTCAAATTCATCACCCAAAATCCGCAGGGGTGAGGTTAGTTCCACGATGCGTCTGCCGAGTGTGCCCTCTGCTTGATAGCCCACAATCAGGATGATATTGCGCGGGTCGCTGATGGTATTTTGCAAATGGTGCAGGATGCGTCCGCCTTCACACATGCCGCTTGCGGCGATGATGATCATGGGGCCGGGTGCATTGTTGAGGGCTTTGGATTGTTCGGCCGTGGAGAGGAATTCCAATCCCGGCATCCGGAAGAGTTCAATTCCCTGACGGAGCAATTCGCTTGCCCGCTCGCCATAGCAGCTCTTGTGCCGCGCATAGATTTGCGTTGCTTTCAGGGAGAGGGGAGAGTCCACATAGATGGGCACCTGTGGGATGCGCTTTTCGCGGAGGAGTTCGTTCAAAAAGAAGAGGATTTGCTGCGTACGTCCCACGCTGAATGCCGGGATAACCAGTTTGGATTTCTGCTGAACAATATCGAGAATGTAGTCCCTCAGGCGCGCGGTGATGTTTTCCCGGGGCGGATGAACGCGGTCGGCGTAGGTGGATTCCACCAGAAGGACGTCGGGTGAGGGCGGAATATCAGGCGGAGGGATGATCGGTTGCCCAGGTTGTCCCAAGTCACCTGAGAAGAGTAGGCGGCGAACTTTGCGATTGGGCTGCAAGACCAGAATCTCAACCAGGGCCGATCCCAGAATATGCCCGGCATTATGGAAGACGGCTCCGACGCCATTTCCTAAGTCAATGGCGCGCTTGTAGGGCACGCCCTCCATCTGGGAGAGCGTTTGTACCACGTCCGCCTCGCTGTAAAGCGGCTCAAAGAGTTTTTTACCCTCCGCCTTTCGACGGCGGTTGACGATTTCAACATCGTGAGCATTGATGTAGGCACAGTCGCGTAACATTGGATTACAGAGGTCACGTGTGGCCTCTGTGGTGTAGATAGGGCCCCGATAACCGGCTCGAACCAGTGACGGCAGGTTGCCACTATGGTCAATGTGTGCGTGAGACAGCAGCACGCAGTCAATAGACGTTGCCTCAACGCCTAATTGACGGTTGCGCTCAAAGGCTTCCTTTCGGTGGCCCTGATAGAGGCCGCAATCCAGCAAAATGCGTAAGCCATTCACCTCAACGAGGTGCATGGAGCCGGTGGTTGTCTGGGCACCACCCTTAAATGTAACCGTAAACATCGGATTCTCCTTTCCCTCTCTAAAGGAAGTTTAACAAAAAAAGGGCGGCAACAACCGTTGCCGCCGTGCGAAAAATGGCGTTGAAAGGGCTATTTTACGCCTTTTTAGCGATTAATCTTTCTGCAATTGGGCGAATACCTGCGTGGTGCCATGCATCCAAAGTCACGCTGCCGGAGGCGAAGGTTACCTTCAAAATGCCGCGTTTTTCCCATTGCGTCGTATCTACTTTTTGCAGGGAATCCAGAGAAAAATCCTGACGTTTCTTGCCAAAAAAGAGCGTCAGCGTGTCCTCTGAAAGCTCAAACCGAGTCAACAGACGGATGCTTAAGAGCCCCAAAAGCCCGAAGGCGGCCAGCAGTCCAATCCCGGCACTGACAAATTGTGCGCGGATATCTTCTTCACGATGAACGGGTTGTTGGAGCACCATCTGCGCGGCTTCAATTTCAGTGGCGCGCGGATCCCCGGCACTAATCCACGATTGGAAGGTGTCTCTATATTTGGAGGGCAGGGTCAAACCGGCCTTTTCAAAGGCTTCCACCAGCGGAGCACGGCCCGTCTTAGCCGTATTCATCCAGTCCGCCGCGGCCAAAGGTTGCGCCGATAGCGCCATTGCCACCGGGGCTACTCGCTCATTTTCCTGCGGATAACCGATCTTTCCATCGTAGAGAAACCATCCTGCAAGAGCCATAAAGAGAATGGCCACCCCCAGAAAACGCACTGCATAATCGCGGTTAATTGTGGTGGAAAGCACTTCCTTCGAAGCAATTGTCTGTTCCGAAGCCGACGTCATCTGATCCTGTTGATTCATGCCCACAGTATAACAAAAAGCAGCCACCCGGAAGCGTGACTGCCCTGTAAGGCGCGTTCTGCACTGCAACCTCACGACACCGTGATGTTGAAAGGCTGGAGTACACGGTCTAAAACGCCCTGCGCTTCAGAAATGGCCACACCGTAATTGGTAATCGGTACGGCGGCACCTTTGGCTTGATCAATGCGCCATAGCATGAAAGCGCGGTTGATCATGCACCCGCCACAGTGGATAATCAGCGCATATCGGCTCAAATCGGTAGGGAAATCCTTGCCGGAAGCCACCTCAAAGTGAAGCTTTTTGCCCGTTTTGCGTTGGATTAACGCTGGGATTTTCACGCGTCCGATATCATCTTCCGCCGCATGGTGGGTGCATGCCTCGCCAATTAAAATCGTATCGCCATCTTTCAGACGCCGGATGGCCGCCGCACCTGCTGCCAAAGCCGGTAAATCTCCCTTCAGACGTGCCATCAGGATGGAGTAGGTCGTGGCCGGTAAATCGGGCGGTAAGTCGGCAATCATGCGCCCCACCACCTGCGAATCACAAATCGCTAAATCCGGACGAAAGCGTGCCACTGCTTCCCGGATGCGGTCTTCTGTAACGACCACTGAGATGAAATTCCGGTCTAAAGCATTCCGCAACACATTGACCTGTGGCAGAATCAGGCGTCCTTTCGGGGCCTGTGAATCAATCGGAATGATTTGCAATACCGTCCCTTGCGGCGGCACAATCCCGGCAAGCAGTTCTGGAGGAGCCACAAATTCCTTGGGCAAGACCACCGTCAGCGCACCTTTGAATTGATGTAAAAAGGCATCCCGATTCGCAGATTTGATGATGACCTGTGCGCCAGCTTCTCGGAATGTTTCCAGAAAAGCCGCAGATGGCGCCACCTCATCAGCGTGCGTCACCACCACAATCACCGGTTTCTTCCCCTCACGGATAACGTGAAGCAGCTGCGAATCAGGCGCTTGCGTTGCCACTGCCACCCCAATCACAATATCTGCCCGCGCCAATGCGCGCTGCGTCTTCTCTTTACGCGCCGCACCCAGGGCCGTATCGTCATCCCATCCGCCAGTATCCAACCACAAAACAGGCCCAAAAGGACGCAACTCCATCGCCTTTTCCACGACATCAGTCGTTGTGCCGGCGATTGGAGAAGTGATGGCAACGTCTTGCCCGGCAATCAGATTTAATAAGGATGATTTACCGGCATTGGTTTGACCTGCCAGCACCAACGTTAAGTGTTGTGCTTTGGGTACGCTCTGCTTCATTATTTACCCATTTGATTCAAAAGCTGTTGTTGAAAGGCCTGTCGGGCCGCATGTGCCACCAGTGTGAACGCCATTACCACATTGAGTGAATTTTTTCGCCCATACATCGGGATCCGCATTACGCCGTCACACGCCTGAACGACATCGGCATCCAATCCAAATCGTTCACTCCCCAGCGCCACCGCACATGGAAATTGCCACTGCCACGCCTCCAATGTCGGCGCTCCGGCCACCGTTTCCAGTGCAATCACCGGAATCCCCTGAGCCTGAACGGCGCGCACGGCATCCAATGTTCGCGGAAAACGTGACCACTTCACCCAATTCTCTGCCCCCAAAGCTGCCGCTTTAGCCCGCCCATCCGAAGGATCTGGCGTATAACCGCAGAGCATTGCTTCCTGAATACCGAAACAATCACTTACCCGAAAGAGCGTCCCCACATTGATTGCAGAGCGGAAATTATCCGCAATTACCGTCAAAGGCAGCTGGGAAAACTGCGGCATTGCTTCCGACAGATCGGTCGACAAAATCTCTACATCGGTGATTTTGACTCGCTTCAATTCCCGTTCGCACGGCACCATCAAGGCAAACAAATCCTGACGTGTCATCGACTCTCGGACCAATCGCACCAAATCTCCCAAATGAGGTATCTGCGCACATCGCTCGGTTAAAAAACGGTGTAAATCGGCAATCGCCGCCTTGCGAAAGCGTTCTTTTTCCCAATCACGGTCTAACGCCACCAGGCGTTTATAGGTATCACGCCACGGTTTTTCCAAATCACACGGAAGCCCTTCCTGCTTCATTTCCGCCCTCATCTGCGCTTAATCCGCCGAAGTCTTCCGTCGGTACAACCGCCAATGACGACGTGTGCCCTTGGCCTCTGCCATAAATTCGTACTGATCTTCCGGCAATTCTTCAAAATAACCATCTACTCGACGGATAAAGTAGTCCTCTTTCAAGGGATACGGCCCCAGAGGCAATGCAATTTGCCCACGCACCGTCCATGCGATTAAAGCACGCCCGGCATCGCCCTTGACCACAGGACGGCGCGATGTAAAATATTCGTTTGGTTAATAGGGGAAGTTCTCATGCCGCGAAGGGCCCTTATAATCTTCCAGAATGAACGGAGCCAACTTCCGTCCTGCCACAAGTCCATCGCGATTGGTTCCCTTCCGGTATTCGTGGCTCAGTTTACAAATCGCCTCATAACCGATTACTTCGGCAATCAACGCCACCACGAACACCCTTGCCAAAACGCCCCAGCGGCCCTTATGCCACCGCCAGAGCCAAATCAAACCGAAAGCCGTCCATGCCCAGGATAAAGGCGCTACAACCTGAAAATAACGGTCGGGCAACATTACAATGCGGAAGCCGTCACCCACCCACAATTGGAGAAACTCCAGCAGGTGATGCCCCACTAAAATCACCAGCAGGATCCACTCGGCTTTCGTAAACCGATGCGTCACAATCCGGAAGAGAATCACTGCATACGCCACCACCAGATAAGGCGCAAACCAATATCCCAGGAAGAGTTCGTGCAAATCTGCTAAACCTCTAAACATGCACACCCCTCAGAATAAACGTTCCCACGCCAATACCCACTGGGTTGAAGGCAACCATACACCGAGCCACGTCCATGTGACCCAACACAACGGTTGGATGCTGAGCGCAGCCCAAGCCGCCGCACACCATGTTTGCCACCGGAAGCGATCAAACCACGCGTAAAAACACCACAGAAAACCTGCCTGCAGCAGCGTATCAGAACGCACCAGGCACAACACAAAAAGCCCCGCGCATAGCAAGCCCAGCGCACGTTCGCCATCCATCCGCCGCAAAATCGCCAGCACACACCACACCATTCCCAGCGTCCGCAACGGCTCACGCAATCCAAAAAAAGCCCACGTCAACAACATCGGACAAATGCAATAAAGCCCCACCGTCACCCATGCACACTGCCGTCCGAAAAGACGTTCCGCCACCAGAAAGAGCCACGGAATCACCGCCCCCCACAAACACGTCGAGAGTAAAATACACGCCAAATCCCCCGGCAACCCTGTCACATAAACCAACACCCCGGCACAGCACTGGAAAAGCATTGGAAACCGCGGATGGAAAAACTCCTGCCAATTCCCCTCCGCAAACGCCTCTGCCATCGGAGC